>DAONCJ010000610.1:0-2894 GCA_035401985.1 Burkholderiaceae bacterium
CGTGACCTGATAGTCGGCCAGGATCTCCAGCAGCATCGCCTCGAACTGCTCTTCGGACTTGTCGATCTCGTCGATCAGCAGCACGCTGCCGCCTTCCTGCTCCATCGCCTTCAACAGCGGGCGCGGCTCGAGAAACTCGCGCGAGAAGAACATGTCCTGGAAACCGGCCAGTTTCTTGAACGAGGCGTCCAGCGAGTCGGCCTCGCCGATCAGCTCATGGATCTTTTCCTTGAGGATCTGGGTGTAGAGCAGCTGCTTGCCGTACTTCCATTCGTAGAGCGACTTGCTCTCGTCCAGGCCCTCGTAGCACTGCATGCGCAGCAGGGCGAAGTCGAGCGACTTGCCCAGCGAAACGGCGAGATCGGTCTTGCCGACGCCGGCGGGGCCTTCGATCAGCACCGGCTTGCGCAGGTGATGGGCGAGGTAGACGGCGGTGGAGATGGCGCGCGAGGAGATGTAGCCGACCGAGGCGAGTGACGCGGTGACCGCGGCAATGGAGGTCAGGCCGGGGGGAGTCGAAACTGTGGTCATTGTGTCCGCATGGCAGGGCTTTGGGGATTGCAATCAGCAAAGACCATGAGCCCGGGGCCCAACCTTCTGTCTTCCGAGAGCAACCGGGATTCTATTCGTGTGGCGGCCGGCAGGCGATTCGCAGGGCGCGTTTCCGGAAATGAGCGGCCGGGGCACCGCTGGCCGGTGGCCAAGCCGATAATCAGAAGTCAACCTCTGGCCGCTGCGGCCGTGTCACCCCACTTTGGCAGGTCATCCACCATGAGCCTATTGCCCGATTCCGTCACCATCACCGACGACACGATGCGCGAAGGTCTGCAGATCGAGAGCGCCGCGATCTCCGTCGAAGCCAAGCTGCGCCTGCTCGATGCGCTGGGCGAAACCGGCGCCAAGGTGATCTCCATAGGCTCGTTCGCGCATCCCAAGTGGACGCCGCAGATGGCCTGCATCGACCAGATTGCCGAACGCTTCGTGCCCAAACCCGGCATCGTCTACACCGCCGCGGTCTTCAACAAGGCCGGCCGGGATCGCGCCGAGCAGTACTTTCCCAAGATCGACCTGCGCCGGCGCAACAATCTGCCGGCCAGCCATGTCGAGATGTGCGATTCGTTCGCACGGCGCAACTACAACCGCACCCAGGCCCAGCAGATCGCAGCGATGGACGCGACCATCGCGGCCGCCCGCGAGGCCGGCGCGCAACAGGCGTCGGTGGCGATCGGCAACCCCTTCGGCTCGAATTTCGAAGGCCCGTTCAGTCACGCCCAGCGGATGGCGTTTCTGGAGATGATGATCGGCAAGTGGCAGGCCGCCGGCGTCACCGTCACGCGGATCTCGTTTCTCGAGGCCATGGGCTGGAACCTGCCGCATCTGGTGCGCGAGTTCATGCTCGCCATCCGCGACAAATGGCCCGAAGTCACCGACTTCCACATGCACCTGCACAACCAGCGCGGCGCCACGCTGGCGTCCTACTACGAGGCGCTGCAGCTGGGTGCGCGCGAATTCGACACCTGCCTGGGCGGCATGGGCGGATGTCCGTATTCCGGCAACGGCCGCTCGGCCGGCCATGTGCCCACCGAGGATTTCGTCGATCTGTGCCACGAGATGGGCGTGCAGACCGGCTACGACCTGGGCAAGCTGATCGAGGCGGTCGCCGTGGCCGAAGAAGTCGTCGGCCATCCGCTGTGGGGCCATGTCTCGAAGTCCGGCCCGCGCCCGCGCGGTGCGGCGCTGTACCCCATCGACATGCCGTTCATCGAGACGCTCGACGAAGCGGCCCATTTCCGCAAGGGCCCGCAGGTGTATGCGGGCCAGATATCCCCCTGGAAGGACAACGATGCGCTGCTGCGCGGCTGACAAACCCCGGAGCCCCCGATGCCCGTGATCGAATCGAAAATCGACCTGCGCTCGCCGCAGTTCGCGCAGAACCGCACGCACATGCTCGAGGCGCTGGCCGAACTCGATGCGCTGCAGGCGCAGGCGGCGCGCGGTGGCGGCGAAGAAACCCTCGCCCGTCTGCGTGCCCGCGGCAAGATGCCGCTGCGCGAGCGGATCTCGCTGGTGCTCGACCCCGACTCTCCGTTCCTCGAGATCAGCCCGATCGCGGCCTGGCGCTCCAACTTCGACGTCGGCTCCGGCTTCGTGGTCGGCATCGGGGTGATCGAGGGGGTCGAATGCGTGATCCTCGGTCACGACCCCTCGGTGCGTGCCGGCGCGTTCAACGCCTTCAATTCCAAGAAGCTGATGCGCGGGCTGGAAATCGCCCGGACCAACCGGATGCCCTACGTGCAGTTCGTCGAGTCGGCCGGCGCCGACCTGCGGGGTGAATCGGGCGATGGCGACCCGGAAGCGGCGATTCGCCGCGAGACCGGGCACTTCGCCGAGTCGGGGCGCCTGTTCTATGAAATCACCGAACTGTCCAAGCTGCGCATCCCGACCATCTCGCTGGTGTTCGGCGCCTCCACCGCGGGCGGCGCCTATCAGCCGGGCATGAGCGACTACAACATCTTCATCCGCGGCCAGTCGAAGGTGTTCCTGGGCGGGCCGCCGCTGGTCAAGATGGCCACCGGCGAGGACGCCAACGAGGAAAGCCTCGGTGGCGCCGACATGCACTGCACGGTCTCGGGCCTGGGCGATTATCTGGCCGAGGACGAGATGGACGGCATCCGGATGTGCCGCGAGGTAATACCGATTATGCGGGAGCGGCAAAGCGGATAAATAATAAACGTAAGCTCGGTGGCCGGTTTAATATCGGTGCCCTTCCAGTCCATGTACAGCGCCAGCAAATATGCCCTTGAGGCAATATCAGAAGCCATGAGGATCGAGGTCAAACCCTTTGGCATAAAGGTCAGCCTTATTGAGCCGGGAGACATAAAGACCGGTTTTAC
>DAONCJ010000611.1:0-2893 GCA_035401985.1 Burkholderiaceae bacterium
CGCGATGGCTGCGGGCACGCCCGAGTTCATCGGCGGTCGGCACCGCCCCTTTGCCCAGCATCTCCTGATGCCGCTGGCGTTCCGCCGCCAGGGCGCCGTCGATCTCGTCGATCCGCCGGGCCAGCGACTCGCGCTGACTGGCGATGCGGTCGCGCTGGCTGAGCATCGTGTCGATGTCGGCGTCCAGCAGCGGGGTGACGGACTGCAGCTGATCGGCCTCGCGCATGCCCAGCATCGCCAGCGCCTGGGCCAGCGTGCGCTCGGCGGCGGCCATCTCGGCCGGCCAGGTGGCCAGCTGCGTCAGCAGCGATTCGTGTCGGGTGAGCTCTGTTCGGGCGCTGCGAAGGGCGGCCCGGGCGGCGCCCTGCGACGGCGCGTCGTCGGGCTTTGCGCCGACCGCCGCCGCTTCCTCTGCCACCGCCTGCCCGGATCCGTCCTCTTCCTCGTCCAGCCGGGCCAGCGCCGAGCGATGCGAGCTCAGCGCCTGGTCCGCCGTCTCGACGGCGCGCAGGCGCTCCTCGATCAGGGCACGGGCCGAGGCCGATGGGGTCTTCAGATCGCCCAGGGGAAGCGCCGCATCGATCCCCGCAGCCAGTGCCTGCTGCCGCAGATGCCAGTGATCGATCTGCGCCGACGTGTCCGCCAGCTCGGTGAGCTGCTCGTCGAGCGCACCCGCCTGGGCATGCAGGCGTTCGATGGCAGGGGACTGCGCCAGCACCGCGGCGTCGTCGCTCAAACGCTCGAGGCGCGACTGGTCGGCCTCTCGGTCGGTGCGAACCCGCTCGGCTTCCCGGCGGGCAGCCGCCAGCCCGGTCTGCGCGGCCTCGCGGCGCACCGGCGCCTCTGGCGGCAGCACGGGCGCATCGGCCAGCGCCAGCAGGACACCCTGCGCCTGGTCGAGCGAGCGCAGCAGCGGCGCGACCGCCCGCAGTTCGCCGATCTGCCGTTGTCGCTGCTGATGTTCACGGGACTGCATCTCGACCGCCTCCAGGGCCAGCAGGGCCGCCTCGTGTTCGCGGGCGAGCTCGGTCCACCTCGCCGGTCGCACCAGGGCGTCCTTGAAAGCGATCTGCGCCTCGTCATGGGCACGCAGCGCCTCATTGATGCGCCCGCTGCGTGCGCGGCTTCCCGGCACATAGAACTGGCGCGCCGATGTGTCCAGCCGCTCGAGAATGGCGCGCACGCTGCGCACGCCCGAGCTGGCCTCGAAGAGTGCCGCGCCGGTCTCGCCCTGCCCCTGCAGCAGCGCCGCGCCGCCTTCGCGCAGTCGCTGATGGTCGAGGCTGAACATCGTCTCGTACTCGGCGCGCGACAGCCCGCCGGTGAGGGCCGCCTCGATGTCGGCTGTCGCCGTCTGGTCGTCTTCGCTTTCCTGGTCGAGGCGATCGGGGGAGCGCAACAGCAGGGTCTGGCTGCGACCCTTGCGCCGGACCAGGCCGATTTCGCGGCCCTGCCGATCGGCGAAGACGCCCGCGATCCGCATGTCGGGGTGGGCGTGGCGGAAGTTGTCGCTGCTCAACTGGGGCACGCCGAAGCGCAGATCGGCGATGGCCCGCTGCGTCGCCGACTTGCCGGCCTCGTTCGGGCCGTAGATCAGCGCGATGCGCGCGCCGCCCTGCGCCAGGTCGATGACGCGCCCGGTGAACGGCCCGAACGCCTGCAGGTGAAGCCGAAGCAGCCTCATGCCGCCGGCCGATCGAGCCGGTCCTCGCCCAGCAGGGACAGCACGCTGGCTTCGCCGTCGGTCAGCGCCTGGCGCAGTGCCGCCAGCGGCAGCCGTTCCAGGGAGAGATCGTTCAGATCGATGGGCAGCCGCGGGATGTCGCCGACATGCGCTTTGACAAACGCAAGCAGCGCAGCCTCATCACCCGCCAGTTCGTCGACCAGCCGGATCACCTCGCCGCAGGCGTCTTCGCGCAACGCCGCCTCGCCCCGATTCAGCGGCGAGGTCAGTTCGAGCAGCACCTGTTCGACCCAGATGTCCGCCATGCCGACGTCCTGCGCGGCTGCCTGGACGGCAGCTCGCAGCGTGCCGGGCTGCTCGGCCTCGAGCCGATGCAGACCGGTGCGCCCGAGCAGGGTGACGCGCACCGCATGCAGACGCTCGCTGTCATCAGCCACCAGCGCGGCGAACGCCTGGCTGCACAGGGCGGCCAGCGCGTCGATGCCGGGGACCGCATCGAGTTCGAGCCGGATCTGGTGCCAGCGCACCACGTCCAGCACCAGCGCCTCGGTCGATTCGATCCGCCCCCCGGTCACGGTGACCAGTTCGCAGCCCTTGGTGCCCACCTCCTTGGCATGCCGTCCCTGCAGGTTGCCCGGAAAGACGATGCGGGGATGCGCTTCCTGCACGACCTGGCGGGCGTGGATGTGGCCGAGCGCGAAGTAGTCGTAGCCGCAGCCGCACAGGGCCGCCACGCTGGTGGGCGCATAGGCATCGTGGTCGGCGCTGCCGGTGAGGCTGGTGTGCAGCACCCCGATGTTGAACAGCCCCGGCACCGGACGGTTGTAGTTCGGCACGAAATCTTCGACGACTGCGCGCTGCGGAAAGCTGCGGCCGTGCACCGCCACGCCCAGCTCGTCGAGCCGGATCGTTTCGCAGCTGCGCGAGCCGAACACGTGGACGTCCTTCGGTGTGGGCAGCTGCCGGGTGATCTGGCTTTCGGCGTCGTGGTTGCCCTTGGCGATGAAGACCTTGATGCCGGCCCGCGTCAGTCGAACCAGCTGTTCGCGAAAGAACAGGCCGGTCCTGAAGTCCTGCCAGTTGCCATCGAAGATGTCTCCGGCCAGCACGACCAGGTCGACCTCCCGGTCGAGGGCAGCATTGACCAGGGCCTCGAAGGCTTGTCGCGTGGCGCCGCGCAGCCGTTCGACCGGCGCGCCGGCATAGCCG
>DAONCJ010000612.1:0-2885 GCA_035401985.1 Burkholderiaceae bacterium
GGCCTGACCATCGCGCCCGAGCGGCTGGCCGAAGTGCGCTTCGAGCGCCGTCCGAACAGCCGCTATGCATCGATCGAGAACTGCCGGTCCGAAGTCGCCGATGCCGAGGCGATGATGCGCCGTGAAGGCATCCGCTGGCTGTCGAGCACGACCAAGTCGATCGAGGAGATCGCCGCGATGGTGCTGCAGACCCTTCAGCTTCACTGAAACCCGAGACCTTTATGACTGTCTACGACTACAACACCCTGTCGACCGCACTTGCCGGCCGAGTGATGACCCTGACGCTGAACCGGCCGGACCGGCTGAACGCCTTCACCGTCGAAATGGCGCAGGAGCTGATCGACTTCTTCACCCGCGTCAACGACGACGATGCGGTCGGCGCCGTCGTCGTCACCGGCGCAGGCCGTGCGTTCTGCGCCGGCATGGACCTGTCGCGCGAGGGCAATGTGTTCGGCCTGAACGAATCGCTGCAGCCCACGCTGGCCGACATGCATGAGCGCCTCGACGATCCGGTGATCGTCGATGGCGTGCGCGACACCGGCGGTCGCGTGACGCTGGCGATCTACGCCTGCCGCAAGCCGGTGATCGCGGCGATCCACGGCGCCGCCGTGGGCATCGGCGCCACCATGACGCTGGCGATGGACGTGCGGCTGGTGTCGGACAACGTCAAGATCGGCTTCGTGTTCGGCAAGCTGGGCATCGTGCCCGAAGCCTGTTCCTCCTGGTTCCTGCCGCGGCTGGTGGGCATCTCGCGGGCGCTCGACTGGGTCTATTCGGCGCGCATCCTGGAGGCGCAGGAAGTGCTGTCGGCCGGGCTCGCGATGGCGGTGCATCCGGCCGCGCAGCTGCTGGCCGCCGCCCAAAGCCTCGCCGCCAGCTACGTCGACGGCCGCTCGGCGGTGTCGGTCGCGCTGATGCGCCAGATGATGTACCGCAACAGCGCGGCCCCCTCGCCCGAAGATGCGCACCGGATCGACTCGCTGGCGATGTTCTACACCAGCCGCGATGACGGCCACGAGGGCGTTCAGGCCTTTCTCGAAAAACGCCCGCCGCAGTTCAAGGCCCGGGCGTCCAGCGACATGCCGCCGTTTTATCCCTGGTGAGCGCCGGCGGTCTGCGCCTCGCGCTGGCGCAGCTGCTCGAACAGGCACACGGCCGCCGCCACGGCCACATTCAGGGATTCGATCGCCGGCCGCTGGGGGATGCTGACCCACTGCAGCGCCGGCCCTTGACGGTCGGGGTCCAATCCGCTTCCCTCTGAACCGAACAGCCACAGGCGCGGCCCGCGCAGATCGGCCTGCCAGACTGTCCGGGGTGCCTGGGCGGCGGTCGCCATGATCGGGGTGCGCAGCAGGGTCAGCACCTGTTCCCAGGCGACCGATTCGTGGATCTCGAGCGCGAAATGCGCACCCATGCCGGCGCGCAGGACCTTCGGTGACCAGCACCAGGCGGTGCCCGGGGCGGTGATCACCCGGTTCACCCCGACGGCCGCACAGGTGCGAAGGATCGTGCCGACATTGCCCGGGTCCTGCAGCCCATCCAGGTAGACCGCATCGCTGTCCAGCACGGCGGGCAGCACATCGGCGGGCGTGTCGATGACATAGGCGATGCCGATGCCGTGCTCGACCTGGCTAAGCTCGCCGAACAGCCCCTCGGCCAGTTCGACGAAGCGTCCGCCAGACAGCGCGGGCGTCGGCCCACCATTGGCTGCGGCCTCGACCAGCAGGCGGACCTGCGGATCGTCCAGCGCGGCTTCGGTGTGGACCACCTGGCGAGGCGGGCCGAAGCGGCGCAGGTAGCTGTCGCACAGATGGATGCCCTCGATGAAGCTCACGCCGAGCTGGCGCCGTTCGCGCGCCGAGGCGGTGATGCGCAGCAGCTGCTTGAAGGCCGCGTTGTCGCGCGAGCGGATCTTGCGGCTCATCGGCCACCCGCCAGCCGCCGGGCAAGCGCGGCCTGCAGCGCTTCGCGGACCGGCGCATAGCTGCGGCGGTGATGCTCGCAAGGCCCCATGCGATGCAGGATCTCGCGGTGCTGGGGCGACGGGTAGCCCTTGTGCAGATCGAATCGGTAGACCGGATGCTGGTGATGCAGCACATGCATGGCGGCGTCGCGGTCGGTCTTGGCGAGGATCGACGCGGCCGAGATGGCGGGATCGAGCGCATCGCCGCCGACCAGCGTTTCGGTTGCGCAATCGAGCGCTGGCGCGCGGTTGCCGTCGATCCGCGCGAGCGCCGGGCGCAGTGCCAGCTGCTCGACCGCGCGGCGCATCGCCAGCATCGTCGCGTGAAGGATATTCAGCGTGTCGATCTCGTCGACGCTCGCCTGCGCCACCGACCAGGCCAGCGCATGCTCGCGGATCTGCGCGGCCAGCGCCACGCGGCGGGCCGGCGTGAGCTGCTTGGAATCGCGCAGGCCGGCGATCGGTCGCGCCGGGTCAAGGATCACGGCCGCCGCGTACACCGGGCCGGCCAGCGGGCCACGCCCCGCTTCGTCGACGCCGCACACGCGCGACAGATCGAACAGCGGCTGCGGCCCGCGATCGCCCTTGCTCATGGCCGCGGGCCAGCCAGATTGAACAGCACCTCGGCCGAACGGGCGGCGCAATTGCGGCGCAGCTGCCCATGCAGATCGGCAAAGCGGGCGGCCACTTCGGAGGGAGTCATCCCGGCGTCGATCAGCACAGCAGCGACTGCCAGCAAATTGGAAACGTTGTAGCGCCCGAGCAATCCCGTTTCGACCAGTGCCCGGCCATTCGGCGCACTCAGGTGAAAACGCATGCCGCTGAGGGTTTCCTCGACATGCTCGGCTCGCACAACACCTTGCCGGCTGTCGGGCTCATCGCTTTGCGTATAGCCGAGGATTTTGGTGGCCGTGGTTCGCTC
>DAONCJ010000613.1:0-2885 GCA_035401985.1 Burkholderiaceae bacterium
TTCGGCCACCGGTACCTGCCACTGATTGGCGGCGGCCTGCATCAGCATCATCCGCGCGGCAGCACCGCCCTTGCGAACGTATTCATGCGATTCGCGGATGCCTCGGCTGCCGCCGGTCGAGAAGTTGCCCCAGACGCGATTGCGCGCCAGGTTCTGCCCCGGGGTCGGGTACTCGGTCGTGACCCGTGCCCAGTCGCATTCGAGTTCCTCGGCGACCAGTTGCGCCAGGCCGGTGAGGGTGCCCTGGCCCATTTCCGAACGCGCGATGCGCACGACCACCGTGTCGTCGGGCTTGATGACGACCCAGGCGTTGACCTCGGCTGTGCTGCCTGCGGTCTGGGCATCGGCGCGCGGGATGTGAAAGCCCAGACTCAGGCCGCCGAGTGCCGCGGCGGAACTCACCAGAAAACGACGGCGCCCGCGGGCGCGCGGCTGGCCGGTGAGGGCTGTGCCCGACGAGGCCACGGGCGGTTCAGTGTCGGAGGGGATCGGGTCTTGCAGACGGGTCGAGTCGGTCATGGTGTCCGTGCCTTCTCAGGACTTGGCCAGCGCATCGGCGGCCAGATGGATCGCGGCTCGGACCTTGTTGTAGGTGCCGCAGCGGCAGATGTTGGTGATGTTCGCGTCGATGTCGGCATCGGACGGCTTGGGCTTGTCGGCGAGCAGTGCCGCGACACTCATGATCATCCCGGCCTGGCAGTAGCCGCATTGCGGCACGTCGAGCGCCAGCCAGGCCTTCTGCACCGCGTGCGTGCCGTCGCGCGACAGTCCTTCGATGGTCACCACCTTCTGAGCCGGCGTGACGGCGCCCACGGGCATGGCGCAGGAGCGGACCGGTGCCCCGTCCAGATGCACCGTGCAGGCGCCGCACTGCGCGACGCCGCAGCCGTACTTGGTGCCGGTGAGTCCGAGCTGCTCGCGCAGAGCCCACAGCAGAGGGGTATTGTCATCCGCGTCGACTTCGACGACACGGCCGTTGACATTGAGCTTTCGCATGACGGCTCCGGAAAAAATTGGCGGGTGCGCGGGCAATCTACACCACCGTCCGACGGGATGGAGACCATCTTGGTGTTTCCCCGGGGTTGAGGCCGACGCGCGCATCGGAAAGCGGATCAGCGCGCCGCACCGGTGCGCGGCGGGATCGGCTCGCCGAACGGGCGAGCCGGATCAGCGTGCCGAATCGGCGGTCAGTTGCCTCGCGGTGAAGGCCAGCACGCCGGCACAGCCGACCAGCACGGCGACCGCCAGCAGAGAGGGCGCCGCGAACGAGCCGCTCCGCTCGGCCAGCCAGCCGCCCGCCGCGGGCCCGAGCATCTGACCGAGACCAAACGCGGCCGTCATCCGTCCGACCACCTGCGCGCTGGCGCCCGCGGACAGTGCGCGCGCGGTCGTCAGGCCCAGCGCGGTGATGGCCATGAAGGTGCCGCCCAGCAGAAGGGCACCCACGAACACGGCGAGCAGGTGTTCACCGAGGGCGGCCGCGGCGACGCCGACGGCTTCGAGCAGGTAGGCGGCCACCATCGCGGTCCATGGCCCCGCGCGATCGGAGAGCCGCTGCCACAGCCAGTTCGACGGCGCCGCGGCCAGGCCGACGATGCACCACACCAGCATCTCGTAAGGCTTCCAGTCGGGTCGCGAGCGCACCATCACCACGATGAAGGTGGCGGTGATGACGTAGCCGAAGCCCAGCCCGCCATAGGCCAGCATCAGCCAGCGCAGCGCGCGGGCGCGAGCAAAAGGCGAAGCCGTAGCCGGAGCGGGAGCAGGGGCCATTGCCGGGGCCGATGCCAGGGCCGGCGGGTCGCTGCCCGGCGAGTCGGTGCGGCCGGCGGACCCAGAAGCCGCCACGGGCCCCGGGTCGCGCAGCCCCATCGCTGGCCAGGCCAGCAGCGCCGCAACCAGCGCGAGCGCCATCCAGGTGCTGGCGCCCGTTGCGCCCGAGCGCGCCATGAACTCGACGATGGCGGCTGTCAGCGCGATGCCGCCTCCGACCCCCGCATAGAGCGCGGGGAAAAGGCCCGGGCGCCGGTGCGCGCTGAGAATGTCGAGCACGATGGCCGACCCCTGGACCATCACGACCGCGCTGGCGATCCCCGACAGTGCGCGGGACAGCGCCAGCGGCCAGGGCGAGGTCAGCAGCGCCAGCGAGAGCGTGGTGAGCACCGACAGCGCGATGCCCAGCGCAAATGCGGTTCGGCGATGGTGCGCCGGCACGCGTGTCGCCCCCAGGGCTCCGATCAGATAGCCGGCGAAGTTGGCCGAGGCGATATAGCCGGCGGATTGCAGGCTCAGCCCCGCCTCGTCGATCAGGGCCGGCAGCAGCGGCGTATAGGCGAAGCGTCCGATCCCCATGCCCAGCGCCAGGGCAGCCAGCCCGGCGAATGCGGCACGGTGGGCGCTGATCACCTCAGGGGGCCGAGACCGTCGCCCCGAAGCTGTCTTCGAAGCAGTTCAGCAGCGCGTCGAGGCCACAGTGGTTCAGCGCGTGGGTGGTCTGGGCTCGCACCACCGGCTTGGCGCGGTAGGCGACTGACACGCCCGCGATCGCCATCATCTTCAGGTCGTTGGCGCCGTCGCCGACCACGATCGCTGCCGACGGCTCGCATCCGAGCTGCGCGCACAGCGCTTCGACGGTGCTGCGCTTGACCTCGGCGTCGACGATGCCGCCGTCGAGTTCGCCCGACAATCGCCCGTTCTCGAGCACCAGTCGATTGGCACGGGTGAAGTCGATGCCCAGTCGCGGCTTGAGCCGTTCGGTGAAGAACGTGAAGCCACCCGAGACCAGCAGCACCTTGAGGCCGGCCTGGTGCGCCCGGTCGATCAGTGCGGCAGCGCCCGGTGTGATCTTCAGGCGCCTTTCATAGACCTCGATCAGCGCGGCCTCG
>DAONCJ010000614.1:0-2870 GCA_035401985.1 Burkholderiaceae bacterium
TCCACCACGATGCCCGCCTGACGGCCGCCACTGCGAACCACGACGATGCTCTGACGCGTGCCCTGGGGTCCGCGCAGATTGAACAGCTGACGCAGGAAGATCACTGGCAGCACCGTGCCGCGCAGCGGCATCACCGCGGTGCTGCTGCCGTCCGCGGGCGCCTCCAGCGAATTGGTGTTGATGCACTCGGCCACCACATCGAGCGGCATCACCAGATGGCTGCGTCCGACGCGGACGAGGAATCCATCGATGATGGCCAGGGTCAGCGGCAGTCGGATCTCGACGGTGGTGCCTTTCCCAGGCTCGCTCTGCAGGTCGACCGTGCCGCGCAGGCTTTCGATGTTGCGCTTGACGACATCCATGCCGACGCCGCGACCGGACAGATTGGTCACGGCCTCGGCCGTTGAAAAGCCCGGCGCGAAGACCAGTGCCAGGATCTCCTTGTCCGCCAGCACGGTCCCGGGCGCAACGATCCCGCGCTCGATCGCCTTGGCCATGATCCGGTCGCGCGCCAGGCCTCGGCCGTCGTCGGTGATCTGGATCACGACCTGGCCGCTGTCATGATAGGCGGACATCACCAGGCGCCCGCTCGCCGGCTTGCCCATCGCGACGCGCTCATCGGGCCGTTCGATGCCGTGGTCCAGCGCATTGCGCACGATGTGCATCAGCGGATCGACGATCTGGTCGACGACCGACTTGTCCAGTTCCGATTCGGTGCCCAGCAGCTCCAGCTCGACCTGCTTGCCAAGGTCGCCGCACACATCGCGCACGATGCGCCGGAAGCGGCTGAACGTTTCGCCGATCTGCACCATTCGCATCGACAGTGCGCCGTTGCGCACTTCCTCGACCAGGCTGTTGACCTTCTGTGTGCTCTTGACCAGTGCGGGAATCTTGTGGGTCTGTGCCAGCGAGTGAACACCGGCCCCCGCGATCACGAGTTCACCAACCAGATTGATCAGCTGGTCGAGCTTCTCGGCCGGGATCCGGACCATGCTGCGCTCGCCGGCCCGCGCCTCACGCAGCTTGGTCTGCGTCGACAGCGCCGCATCGATCACCGGCCGCGACGTCGCATTGCCCACGACCAGGATCTCGCCCAGCGGTTCCTGGGTCAGGCTCTGCGCCCGCAGGGCATCGATCAGTTCATCCGGAGTCAGGTTGCCCTGACGCACCAGCAGATCACCGAGGCGGTCGTCCGCCGAGGGCAGTCCACTGTCGGGCAGCGGCTGGAGCGCCTGCGGATCGTGACGCTGGATGATCAGTTCGCAGTCCTCGCGAACCAGCTCGAACGCGCTTTCGATCGTCGACTGTTCCGCTTCGCCGGCGACGCGGATGTCGAAGCTCAGGTGGCAGGCTTCGGGGTCGAACGCATCGCAGCTCAGGCCGACGGGCAGGACCGGAACGACCCGGATCACGCGCACGATGCTGGACAGATACCCGATCACCGACAACGGATCGAAGCCGTCGCGAAAGGTGTCCGCGCTGAAGCGGGCGAGCAGGTGCCATTCGGCGGCATCGGCGTCATCGGCGTCATCGGCGCTTGCAGAGTCGACACCCGATGCACCAGCGTTGCCGGCCATCACCGGCACAACCGGTTGGGCCGGCGTACCGTCAGGGCAACCGCAATGTGCCTGCAGCTGCTGCAGCAGCGACTGCTCGTGCGCCGCTTCGGCACTGTCGAGCGCGGCGCCGGTGCGCGCCTGTTCGAGCAGCACCGCGATGTGATCGCGGCAGGCGAACAGCAGCGAGCTGAGCGACAGATCGAGCTCCAGCTTGCCGTCGCGCAGGTCGTCGAGCAGCGTCTCGACATGATGGGTGAAGCCGACGACCGCCGTCAGGCCGAACAGTCCCGCCGATCCCTTGATGGTGTGAGCGCAGCGAAACAGCGCATTGAGCTCTTCCACATCGTCGGGCTTTTCCTCGAGCTCGAGCACGCTCTGCTCGATCCGCGCCAGCATCTCGCGCGCCTCCTCGAAGAACGTCTCCAGGGCCGCGTCCAGATTGAGTTCGCTCATGCCGCCTCCAGCGCCTGCAGGTGAAGTGCTCGCCCGGATCGAGATCGCCCAGCCGCGCTCGCAGCGAGTCGTTCAATCCGGTCAGGGTGAGGGCGAGGCCCAGAGATTCGAGGTGCCGTGCGGTAAAGAGCAGCAGCTGCAGTCCGGCAGCATCGAACTCGCGCAGCTGGGCGCAATCGATGCGTGCATTGCCGGTCGCGCCCGCATCACCGATTTCGCGCGTCCGCTGCTCGATCTGCGCCCACAGTTCGGCCACCTGGTAGATCATCAGCTCCTCGCCAAGCGTGGCCAGGGGCGTCCGAAGTTCGGGGGCGTTCGAGTACGCCGGTTCGCCGGCAGAGCGGGACATCGGCATCATTGCGGCACCAGCTGGGCAACGGCCGCCAGGATCTGCGGCGGCTGGAACGGCTTGGTCATCCAGGCCTTGGCACCCGCCTCCTTGCCGGCCGTCATCTTGGCGGCGCTGCTCTCGGTCGTCAGCATGATCACCGGCGTGTACTTGTGAACCGGGCTGGCCTTGACCGCCTTGAGAAAGGCGAAGCCGTCCATGTTCGGCATGTTCACGTCGCTGATGATCAGATGCACCCGCTTGCTCGCGATCTTCTCGAGCGCATCCTTGCCGTCACAGCCTTCGATCACGTCATAGCCGGCGGATTTCAGGGTGATCGCAACGACCTGCCGGAAGCTGGCGGAATCGTCGACGATCAGAATGGTCTTGGCCAAGGGCGGTCTCCTGTCAGAAGAAGGTCAGGGACGGCGCTGCGGCTGGCGCAGCGGATCCGGTGTGTGCGTGGTCTTCGTCTGTCATCGTGTAGGTGGAGCGCAGCTGCTCCATCCACTCGGACGGGCTCGGCCGGT
>DAONCJ010000615.1:0-2869 GCA_035401985.1 Burkholderiaceae bacterium
GACGTGGGTCGAACCCTTGCGATTGATGCCGACCTGGTTCACCCCGGCCGGGCCGCCCGGATCGGTCAGCCCCCCGGCGGCGAAGAAACTGGTGGCCACGCCGCGGTGCTGGTGAAGCCCCGAGCGGACCAGCGGCTCGAAACCGATCAGGCCGAGATAGCGGCCATGCTCCGGATCGGCGCGCACGGTGCGCTGCAGGACACCGGCCTTGCCGCTGGCGCGCCACTCGATCGCATCGGCATCGTAGACATGGCAGCGGCCGCGGCCGCCCATCTGATGAATTGCGTGCATCGGACATTCACTCCCATGGTGATGGTCCGAACGATACCTGCGCTGCGGCTCGCTGCCGATCTTTGCGGTTAGACTCGTCGCCGGCCCTGCGTCGATGCAGTTCGCACCCCTCGGCCTGCGGCCAACCCCTACGCAATCAGGACGAATCCCTCGATGAGCTCCCTGCCCGACGGCCTGATCGTCATCGCCAAGCGCGACTGCCCCACCTGCGTGCTGGTCGAGCCCCTGCTGGCGCAACTGGCTGCCACTGGTCTTGCGCTCACCGTCTACAGCCAGGACGATCCGGATTACGGCGCTGGCGTCGCGGGCCGGGTTCACGACTCCACGCTCGAACACTCGTACCGCCTGGACGTCGAGATCGTGCCGACGCTGATCCGCGTCGCGGGCGGCCGTGAAGTCGAACGCACCTATGGCTGGGACCGGGCGGACTGGCAGCGCATCACCGGCGTCGCCGCCCTGGGCGCGGATCTGCCGGCGATCCGTCCGGGCTGCGGTTCGCGCAGCCTCGATCCGGACGTCGCCGAAGGTCTGGCGCTGCGTTTCGGCAAAGTCCGCCTGAGCGCCCGCCAGGTGACGATCGGCGAGGCGGAAGATCCGGTCGAGGCCTGCTTTTCCCGCGGCTGGACCGACGGGCTGCCCGTGGTGCCGCCCACGCCCGAACGCGTGCTGCGCATGCTGTCGGGCACGCGCCGGGCGCCCGACGAGATCATCGGCAGCATTCCGCCCGACCTCGTGCCCTGCACGGTCGAGAAGGTCGCGATCAACGCGGTGATGGCCGGCTGCCTGCCCGAATACATGCCGGTCGTGCTCGCCGCCGTCGAGGCCGCGCTGATCGACGAGTTCGGCATGCATGGCGTGCTGTGCACGACCATGTTCTGCGGCCCCGTCGTGATCGCCAACGGCCCGATGAGCCGGGCCGTCGGCATGAACTCCGGCGTCAATGCGCTGGGGCAAGGCAATCGCGCCAATGCCAGCATCGGACGCGCGCTGCAGCTGGTCATCCGCAATGTCGGAGGCGGTCGCCCTGGCGAGATCGACCGCTCGGCACTGGGCACGCCGGGCAAGTACACCTTCTGCTTCGCCGAGGCCGAGGACAGCGCCTGGGCGCCGCTGCATGTCGAGCGCGGCTTCGCGCCGGAGTCGTCCACCGTCACGCTGTTCGCCGGCGAAGGGGTGCAGGGCATCGTCGACCAGAAATCGCGCACACCCGAATCGCTGGCGCGCAGCTTCGCTGCCTGCATGCGGGTGATCGACCATCCGAAGCTCGCGATGGCCGGCGACGCGCTGCTGATCGTCTCGCCCGAACATGCGCGCGTATTCATCGAAGCCGGCTGGAGCAAGGCGCGCCTGCTGCGGGAACTGATCGAACTGCTGACACTGCCGGCCGACGAGATGATCGCGGGGGCCGGAGGCATCGCCGAAGGCCTGCCGCCCTCGCTGGCCGGCACCAAAGTGCCCAAGTTCCGTCCCGGCGGCATTCTGATCGTCAGGGCCGGCGGCACCGCCGGCCTGTTCTCGGCCGTCGTGGCCGGCTGGGCCGCCTCGGGCGCGGTCGGCTCCACCCCTGTCACCCAGGAGATCGTCGCATGACTGAAGCAGCCATCCTGCTCGACCCGACCGCCGAGCGGTCGCCGGCCGCGCGTCCGCGGCTTGCCCGCCCCGCAGGCCTCGAGGGCCTCACCGTCGGCCTGCTGGATATTTCGAAGGCGCGCGGCAACGTGTTCCTCGACCGGCTCGACGAGCTGCTGCAGGCTCGCGGCGTGACGGTCAGGCGCTATCGCAAGCCCACGTTCACGCGTCCCGCGCCGGTCGAACTGGCGCAGCGGATCGCGGCCGAATGCAACCTGGTCGTCGAAGGCCTGGCCGACTGAGGGTCCTGCACGTCGTGCTGTATGCATGACATCGCGGGTCTTGAAAGTCGTGGCATTCCAGGAGTCGGCGTTGCATCCACCGAGTTCGTGCAGGCAGCGGCCATGCAGTCGCAGTCGCTGGGCTTCGACCCGGCAATGGTGTTCGTCGCCCACCCCATCCAGGACCGCAGCGACGCGGAACTGCGGGCGCTGGCCGACCAGGCCGTCGAGCAGATCGTGCGCTCGATCACCGCGCCCTGAGGGTCACCTCCACGTGGTTCGGCCGATGAGAGGCCTCGGCTCATGATCATCGCCACCGCGGGCCATGTCGACCACGGCAAGACCAGCCTCGTGCGCGCGCTCACCGGGGTCGACACCGACCGGCTGGAAGAGGAAAAGCGCCGGGGCCTGACCATCGACCTCGGCTTCGCCTATGCCGACCTGGGCGGCGGCGAGCTCACCGGCTTTGTCGATGTGCCCGGCCACGACCGGTTCGTGCGCAACATGCTGGCGGGCGTGTGCAACATCGATCTTGCGCTTCTCGTGGTGGCCGCCGATGACGGCCCGATGCCGCAGACGCGAGAGCACCTGGCAATCCTCGATCTTCTGGGCGCGCGGCGCGCGATGGTGGTCCTCACCAAGATCGACCGGGTCAGCGCGCAGCGAAGGGCCGAGGCAGCCGCCGACATCCACGAGTTGCTCGAACCGACCCGGTTCCGCGATGCACC
>DAONCJ010000616.1:0-2868 GCA_035401985.1 Burkholderiaceae bacterium
AACTCGGCCTCGATCGCCTTGCGGGCGTTGTCGTGCGCAAACGTCCAGCCGGCGTCGCCCACCGGTCCGACATACGCGAACCCGATCTTCAGCGGTTCGGGCGCAGCCGCCGGTGCCGGTGCTGCCGCTGCGGGAGCCGCGGCCGGCGCCGCCTCTTCCTTCTTGCCGCAGGCTGTCAGGGACAGGGCCGCCACACCCAGGATCGCCGCCTGGCGCAGCCAGCCGCGTTTACCGGAATCGAGCATCGGAACTCCTCTTCGTCTTGGGAAAATTAGTGGCCGGGATGGAAAGGCCGGCCCAAAGAGGCCGGCATGTTGACACGGATCCATACCGGGTTGCGCGAGATCAGGGCGAGCACCACCACCGTGGCGACATAGGGCAGCATCGACAGCCACTGGCTGGCGATCTGGACTCCCATGCCCTGAAGGTGGAACTGCAGCATCGTGACCCCGCCGAACAGATAAGCCCCAAGCAAGACCCGCGCCGGACGCCAGGTCGCGAACACCGTCAGCGCCAGGGCGATCCAGCCTCGACCGGCGATCATGCCCTCGACCCACAGGGGCGTGTACAGCACGGAAATGTATGCTCCGGCAACCCCGCACAGCAGGCCGCCAGCCATCATCGCCCACAGCCGGATGCGCCTCACCGGATAGCCCAGCGCATGGGCCGACTCGGGCGATTCACCGACCGCGCGCAGCACCAGCCCTGCCCTGGTGCGGTCGAGGAACCAGATCAGTGCCAGAGCCGCCGCCATGGTGAGATAGACCATCGGCGACTGGCGAAACAGCGCCGGCCCGAGCCACGGGATATCGGACAGCCAGGGCACCGTCCACGCCTCGCCCGAGGGCAGGTTCTTGCCGACATAGGGCAGACCGGCAAAGGCCGATAGGCCGGCACCGAACAGGCTGATCGCAAGGCCGCTGGCGTACTGGTTGGTGTTCAGCCAGATGATGAGCGCGCCCAGCAGGCCGGCCATGGCCGCGCCCACGGCCCCGCCTGCCATCAGCCCGAGGGCTGCACTGCCCGACGCATAGGCGGTCGCGAAGCCCGCCACCGCCGCCATCAGCAAAATGCCTTCGGCGCCCAGATTGACCACGCCGGCCTTCTCGTTGAGCAGCAGGCCGAGCGCAGCCAGGGCGAGCGGCGTGCCGGCATTCAGCGTGGCGGCGATCAGCAGCGCGACAGCGTCCAAGCGGCCCCCATGAGAACAAGGTTTGACCGCATGCGCAGCGCGCCCATGCAACGGGCGACGCGATTCATCGCGACCACCTCAGCCGGTAATGGATCAAGGTGTCGCAGGCCAGCAGCGCGATCAGCAGCAGCCCCTGGAAGACGCCGGTGAGTGCGCTGGGCAGACCGAGCCGCGATTGAGCCAGTTCGCCGCCGATGTAGAACATCGACATCAGCACTGCGGCCAGCACCACCCCGACCGGATGCAGGCGCCCGATGAAGGCGACGATGATGGCCGCGGAGCCGTAGCCCGACGACACGTGCGGCGTGAGCTGACCGAGCGGACCGGCCGCCTCGACGGCACCGGCCAGTCCGGCCAGCCCTCCGGAGATCAGCATCGCCTGCCAGAGCGCCTTGCGCGATGAAAAGCCCGCGTAGCGCGCCGCCATCGGCGCCAGGCCGCCGACCTGAAGCTGGTAACCGGCAAAGCTGCGAAACAGGAACACGCCGATGCAGGGCACTGCGAGCAGCGCCAGCAGCGCACCAGCATGCAGCCGGGTGCCGGGCACCAGCAGAGGGATCAGCACGTCGGGCAGAAACATGCGCGTCTGAGGAAAGTTGTACCCCTGGGGATCCTTCATCGGACCGTGAACAAGCCAGGCAAGCAACAACTGCGCCACGTACACCAGCATCAGACTGACGAGGATTTCGTTGGCATTGGCGCGGTCGCGCAGCCACGCGGTGATCGACGCCCAGGCCATGCCGCCCAGCACGCCGGCAAGCAGTACGGCGGGCAGCATGTAGGCGCCCGAGCCGGCAGGGGCACCCAGGGCCACCGCTCCGCCGAGCATCGCACCGGCCAGCAGCTGCCCCTCGGCGCCGATGTTCCAGACGTTGGCACGGAAGCAGACGATCAGTCCGAGCGCGCACAGCACCAGCGGCGTGGCCTTCACGCCGAGCTCGGTCAGTGCATAGCCACTGCGCAGCGGCTCCCAGAAGAAGACCGCCAGACCACGCAGCGGATCCTTGCCCAGCAGCGCAAACAGCAGCACCCCGATCAGCACGGTCAGCACCAGCGCCAGAAGCGGCGAGAGCAAGGCCATCGCGGCCGAGGGCTGGGCCCGGGACTCAAGCCGCATGACGATTCCCGGCCTGAGTGTCGGCATCGGCTGGCCACAGGCCGCTCATCCACTCGCCGATCAGGGCGACCGTGGCCTCGCGGGTCGCGATCGGCGGTGAGAGCCGCCCTGCAGCGATGACATGCAGGCGATCGCTGAGCTCGAACAGCTCGTCCAGTTCTTCGGACACCACCAGCAGTGCGCACCCCGCGTCGCGCAGGGCCAGCAGTTCGGCGCGGATCTGGGCGGAAGCGCCGACATCGACTCCCCACGTCGGCTGCGCGATGACGAGCACCCGGGGGCCGGCATCGATCTCGCGACCGACGATGAACTTCTGCAGATTGCCGCCGGACAGGCTGCGCGCGGCGGCCTGGATTCCCGGAGTGCGCACGCCGAAGCGCTCGATCACGCCAGCGGCAAGCCGGGCGATCCGGTCCAGCCGCAGCCAGCCGGCCCGGCCGACCGTGTGCCGGTCGGCGCGCGTCAGCAGCATGTTCTGCATCAGCGACATCGAAGGCACCGCGCCACGGCCCAGGCGCTCTTCGGGCACGAAGTGCAGGCCCAGCCGTCGACGCGGCGA
>DAONCJ010000617.1:0-2851 GCA_035401985.1 Burkholderiaceae bacterium
CATGAGGGCCATGATAGTCCGGCCGCCTCGCCGGACCTTCGCCGATTCGTACAATGTGCCGGCTGACCGGTGCAGCCGCCGCATGCGTTGCGGGGGACCGGTCAGGCGCGACAACCGGCCGGGGAGGCCGACGATGGAAGGATTTTCGCTGCGCTGGGCGATCGAGATGCTGGTGATGCCGCCCGGCGGTCCGATGCTGGTGGCGCTGATCGGCCTGCTGATCCTATGGCGCCGCCGCCAGAGTTCACTGGCGATGGCTCTGCTGGCGCTGGGCATCGGTCTTGGCTGGATCTTTGCCATGCCCGCGGTGGCCACGCTCTTGTGCCGTCAGGCCGAGGGTGAAAGCCTGCGGCCGATTGCCGAGGAGCAACTGCGTCTGGCGGCCCGGGGTCCGGGTGCGGCTGGCGCCGTCGTGGTGATCGGCGGCGGCATCCGCAAGAATCTTCGCGAAGGGCCGGAGCGCTACTTTCCCAATGCGCGCACGCTCGAACGGCTGGCCCAGGGCGCCTGGGCGGCCCGCGTCACCGGTCTGCCGCTGCTGGTCTCGGGCGGGGCCGCCGCACAGCGGACCGATTCCGAAGCACTGGTGATGGCCCGCACGCTCGAGCGTTCATTCGGCCTGAAGCCGCGCTGGCGCGAAGAGAGCTCACCCGACACGGCATCCAATGCACGCGATTCCGCGGCCATGCTGCGCGAAGCCGGCATCCGCAAGATCATCCTCGTCACCCACGCCTATCACATGCGGCGTGCGCGGGCCTCGTTCATCGCGGCAGGCGTGGAGGTCGTCGCTGCGCCACACGGCTTCCGTTCGGGAGGCGAGCTGACCGTGTTCGATTTTCTGCCATCGACCAGCGCGATCGAATCCTCGTGGCTGGGCCTGCACGAGACGATTGGCATGTTGTGGTACCGCTGGACCGATCGGATCTGACGCGCGGGGCTAGAATCCGGGTCGATGCCCGTCCCGACGGCCGGGCCCAATGCCTGCCCGGCCCGGCTGGGTGATGTGGAGAAGTACCCGATGATCAATCGACCCACCCTCGAACTGGCCGACGTCAAACGGATGGCCGCCGCCTGCGAAGCCGAGGCGCTTGCCAACAAATGGGCGGTGGCCTTCGCCATCGTCGATGCCGGCGGTCATCTGCTGTGGCTGCAGCGGCTCGACGGGGTCGCGCCCATCTCGGCCCAGATCGCCCCGGCCAAGGCCCAGACCGCCGCCCTCGGTCAGCGCGAATCGCGCATCTACGAGGAAATGATCAACAACGGCCGCGTCTCGTTCCTGTCGGCGCCCAGCCTGCAGGGGCTGCTCGAGGGCGGTGTGCCGATCATGGTCGATGGCGCCTGCATCGGCGCCATCGGCGTGTCCGGAGTCAAGTCGGTCGAGGACGCGCAGATCGCCCGGGCCGGCATCGCCGCCCTGACAGCCGCCTGAACCGCCGCGTCGCGCTGCGGTGGCGGTCTTCGATCGGTCGTCGCTGAACGACGGCGTGCGCCCGCGCGAGGTGTTCGCGTGGGCGATGTACGACTTCGCGAATTCGGGCTACACCACGGTCGTCCTGACCGCCGTGTTCAATGCCTACTTCGTCGGCGCCGTGGCTGGTGGAGCGAGCTGGGCCACCTTCGCGTGGACCGCCGCGCTCGCGTTCTCATGCCTGCTGGTCGTGGTGACGGCGCCGGCCATCGGAGCCTGGGCCGACGCGCATGCCGCCAAGCGGCGGCTGCTGGCGATCGCCACCGTGGGCTGCGTGGTGTCTACCGCTGCGCTTTCTTGGGCGGGCCCGGGTGACGTGGCACTGGCGGTGATCGCCATCGTCATCTCCAACTACTTCTACAGCGTCGCCGAAGGGCTGGTGGCGGCGTTCCTGCCTGAACTGGCCAGGCCGGCGGCGCTCGGCAAGGTGTCGGGCTGGGGCTGGAGCTTCGGCTATTTCGGCGGCATGCTGACGCTCGGGTTGAGCCTGGCAGTGGTGATGTCGGCGCAGGCCAAGGGCCAGCGCGCCAGCGAGTTCGTTCCCGTGACGATGTGGGTGACGGCCATCGTCTATGCGCTGGCCTGCCTGCCGACTTTTCTATTTCTGCGCGACCGTGGCACGCCAGGCCGTGCGGCCGATGGGGCAGTGGCGGCAGGCGGGGCAGGCGTGCCCGCTGCCCCTGGCGCACTCGCCCGCCTCGCACGCACCTGGCGCGAGTCGGCGCGGTTTGCCGACTTCCGGCGGATGCTGATCTGCGGCTGCCTGTATCAGGCCGGCATCGCGGTGGTCATTGCGCTGGCCGCGGTGTACGCCGAGCAGGTGATGGGCTTCACCCAGCTGCAGACGATGATGCTCGTGTTCCTGGTCAACATCGCCTCGGCCGCGGGCGCCTTCGGCTTCGGCTACGCCCAGGACCGCCTGGGACATCGCCGTGCGCTGGCGGTCACCCTGGTCGGCTGGATCGTGATGGTGGCGATCGCGGCGCTGGGCACCTCGGTCGGCGCCTTCTGGCTGGCTGCCGGCATCGCCGGCCTGTGCATGGGATCTAGCCAGTCCTGCGGGCGGGCGATCGTGGCGGCCATGGCGCCCGCCGATCGACTCGCCGAGTTCTTCGGCCTGTGGACCCTGGCCGTGCGCATCGCGGCGATCATCGGGCCGCTGACCTACGGCGCGGTCACCTGGATCACCGCCGGCAATCATCGGCTGGCGATCGGCACCACGGCCCTGTTCTTCGTGGCGGCCCTGATGGTGCTGCGTGGGGTCGATGTCGCACAGGGCATTCGCGCAGGACGGGCGCAGCCGGCGGCCAGTTAAGCGCCGCGGTTGCTGGCGTGGACGCCGACCGGGCACAGCAGCCGTCATGTGCAGATGCAGTATGGGCA
>DAONCJ010000618.1:0-2844 GCA_035401985.1 Burkholderiaceae bacterium
CATGTTGCCGCTCATCGCGTACTGGCGCACCGCCCAGCCGTGCAGATCGTTCAGATAGGCCGGCCGGTAGGCCTCGAGCAGACCAGCTTCGGCGGCCTGCAGGAACGGGTCGCCGGTGCCGCCCCACCACAGGTCGGTCTTGGGATTGGCCGCCTCGGCGCGCAACTGCGCCAGCGCCTCGCCGGTGGCCTTGCGCACCTGCAGCACGCGGATGCCGGTCGCCGCCTGGAATTCCTTGGCGGCGAGCTCGCACCAGGTCTGGTCGGTGGAGCACAGCGCGGTGAGCTGCGGGCTCTGGGCCAGCGCCGCGCTGCCCGCGCCAAGCAGGCCAAGGCTCAGCAGCGCCAGTCGGGTCATGCCTTGAAGGAGGGTTCGCATCACGGGTTCCGCGGAAAGTTCGAGGGCAGGGGTACTTGCACCTGGTGCAGCGGTGCCTGTCCGGCGACGAAGCGCGCCACATTGGCACAGACGATGTCGGCCAGCCGCGCGAAGCCTTCCGGCCCGCTGGCGCCAGACACATGCGGCGTGATGATCAGGTTGGGCGTGCTCCACAGCGGATCATCGGTCGGCAGCGGTTCCGGGTCGGTGACGTCGATGCCCGCCCCGGCCAGTCGGCCCGTGGTCAGCGCATCGATCAGTGCTGCGCGATCGACGACGTTGCCGCGCGCCACATTGATCAGCAGGGCGCCCGGCTTGCAGGCGGCCAGCTGGGTCGCGCCGATCAGCCCGCGCGTGCGGGCGCCCGAGGGCACGGCAACCAGCACCACATCGGCCTGCGACAGCACCGTGTCGAGCTCGTCGGCGCGCCGGACCTCGTCCAGCAGCGCGTCGGGCAGCGCCCGGCGCGACACGCCGACAATGCGCATGCCGAAGCCGCGTGCCCGCTGCGCCACTTCACGTCCGATGCTGCCGTAACCGACGATAACCAGGGTGCGACCGTTCAGCGAGCGCATGCGGGGCGATATCAGTGGCGACTCCCACACGCGGCGGCTTTGGGCATCCAGCGCCATCGGCAGCTTCCGGATGAGCGCCAGCATCAGCATCATCGCCTGCTCGGCCACCGACGGCGACCAGCTGTCGCCGGCGTTGGCGACGATGACACCCGCCGGCACGCCGTGGTCTTCCAGACCTTCGTAACCGGCGGTGACGAGCTGAATGAACTTCAGGCGAGCCGCATGCTCGCGCACGATGTCGGCCACGGTGCGCGAATAGTCGCCGCCCGGCATCAGCAGGATGTCGGCATCGGCCAGCGCCGCCGGAAGACTGGCGAAGTCGCGCACGGCTTGCGGTTCAAGCCCTTGAATGGGGCCGAGGCGCTCGAGCAGCAGCGCTTCGGCAATGCGTGACCAGACAACGATTTTCATGGGTGTGGAACCTGGATCGAAGGGGCAGGGGTTACCAGAGCATCAGGCAGCAGACGCTTCACCGTCCATCCCAGGCGTCCAGTTCGTCATCTGAGAGCTGTTCGAAGAACGCGTCGCCTGCCGTGCCTGCCAGCCGGCCGGGCTGGCGCCGCGCCGGTTCCCGGGCCAGCGGCATCAGCCTTGCATAGGGCTTTCCGGCCTTGGCAAGGATGATCTCCTGGCCCGCATGAGCCTCTTCGATCAGGCGTGACAGACGCGTCTTGGCTTCGTGAACGTTGACGATGATGGCCATGGCGATGCCCGACTGAGTCAATGGACTAAGTCTAGTCTAGAGGCAATGATGGTGAACGTGAGGTGATACGCCGACCGGCTTCATCGCCCTCACTCCGCGTCCCGATAAGCCTTGCCACGTGCACGCACCGGATCCAGCAGCGACCAGTCTCCCTGCTCCAACGCGAAGCCCTTAGGAAACGGAGCACGCACTTCCATGTTCAGCGAGCGCATCACCCTGTCATCGCGGTAGTAGCAGCGCACCACGGTGTTGACGAGCGCCAGCGCAAGCGCAGGGGCCTCGTCGCGAAGGCGCTGCGTCAAAGCCTGCTGCTGACCCACAGGCAGGCCGCCGAAGTGGCCGCCCGCCCATTCGTCCAGACGGGCCAGCGCCAGTGCCACCTGCGGGGTGTCCCGCCCGAGGCTGGCGACGATGTCGGCGAAGATCCGGTCATCATCGGCCCCCGGCACGCCAAACGCGTCACTGGGAGGGACCATCTCGCCGGCCAGCGCGCGCAGGCTGTGCTGCTGCCGCGTGGTCAACGGCTCATGGGCGATCGTCACAGTGCTTCGCATGGTCGTCTCAGTCGAACAGGTTCGCCAGGCGCTGCTTGATGCTGTCGGCGACATACAGCGCCAGCGCCTGGATGGTGGACGTGGGATTCACGCCGGCCGAGGTGACGAACACGCTGCCATCGACGATGAACAGGTTCTTCACATCGTGGCTGCGTCCCCATTCATTGACCACCGAGCGGGTCGGATCGGTGCCCATGCGCGCCGTGCCCATCAGGTGCCAGCCGGCCAGCTGCAGCGGCGATTCGCTGACAACGTCCCAGGCGCCTGCCGCGCGCAGGATGTCGGTGCCGCGTGCGACCGCGTGCTCGAGCATCCGCCGGCTGTTCTCGCTGAGCGTGTAGGTGGTCTTGGGCGCCGGGATGCCGTCGGCATCTTTCAGGGCGGGATCGAGCGTGACCGTGTTGTGCGCTTCGGGCAGGTCCTCACAGATCGCGACCATGCCGGCGTTGTGGCAGAAGATCTTGCGAAACGCCCGGTGGTGGTCGGCGCCCCAGGGAATCTTGCCGGTCCGCATGCCGGTGTAGGCGGTGGTCACCGGGCCCTGGCCGCGATTGATCTGGAAGGTGTAGCCGCGCACGAAACCACGGTTCAGATCGGTCTCGTAGAACTCCTGGCTCCAGGTGCCGATGGGTGG
>DAONCJ010000619.1:0-2843 GCA_035401985.1 Burkholderiaceae bacterium
GCCTGGGCACGGGCGTGATCGCCGCGTCGGGAACGATCACCCAGGTCATCCCGCCGTCGCTGGTGCTGGTGGTGCTCGCCGACCAGCTCGGCAAGTCGGTCGGCGACATGTACAAGGGCGCCATCGGCCCCTCGATCGCCCAGACCCTCATCTTCGTTCTCTACATCTTCGCGGTCTCGATCTTCAAGCCGCAATGGATGCCGCCGCTGCCTCCCGAGGCGCGCACCATGCGCGGCTGGGATCTGTGGAAGAAGGTGCTCTGGGGCATGGTGCCCTCGATCGTGCTGATCTTCCTGGTGCTGGGCACGATCTTCATGGGCCTGGCCACGCCGACCGAGGCAGGCGCGATGGGTGCCGTGGGAGCCATGGGTCTGGCGGCGATGAACAAGCGCCTGACCTGGCCGCTGGTTCGCCAGGGCATGGAGTCCACCGCGCGCATCACGGCGATGGTGATCTTCATCCTGCTCGGCTCCACCGTGTTCTCGCTGGTGTTCCAGGGCGTCGATGGCGCGATCTGGATCGAACACATGCTGGTGTCGATGACCGGCGGCACCGTGGTCGGCTTTCTGGTGGTGGTCAACCTGTTCGTGTTCTTCCTCGCTTTCTTTCTCGACTTCTTCGAGATCGCCTTCATTATCATTCCGCTGCTGGCCCCGGTCGCCGCCAAGCTGGGCATCGACCTGATCTGGTTCGGCGTGCTGCTGTGCGTGAACATGCAGACGTCGTTCATGCACCCGCCGTTCGGCTTTGCACTGTTCTATCTGCGGGGCATCGCACCCAAGGAGGTCAAGAGCTCGGACATCTACCTGGGCGCGATCCCCTGGGTGATCCTGCAGCTGATCCTGGTCGCCATACTGATCTTCTGGCCGGGCATGGTCACGATGTGGCTGGACAAGGAGGTTGCGGTCGATCTGGACAAGGTCAAGATCGAAGTGCAGTCGGTGGATGACGAGCCGAAGGCGGGCGATGCCGGTGCCAAGGATGGTGCAGCGGGTCAGGCTGGCAAGCCCGAGGAAGAAGACCTGGGCAAGATGCTGCAACGGCAGATCGACGAGGACGCTAAAAAGTCGCAGGGCAAGTAGCCGCCGGGGGCGCGCGGAACGGCGCAGCCGACAAAAAAGCCCGGAGTTGACCCGGGCTTTTTTGTGTCCGACCGCCGCTGGCGGTGATCGGCCAGATGGCGGCGGCAGCGGCGCGGCCTCGCGCCATTCCGGCCGGGTGGCTCAGCGGCGCGACGAGGCCATGAAGTCGTCAAAGGTGTTTTCACAGACGCGGAACCAGGTGATCTGGTCGCGCTGGAAGCCGAAATAGTGGTCGTGCAGCCTGCGGAATTCGGGATTCTTGGCCGCCGTATCCGCGTAAACCTCTTGAGAGGCCTTGTACGACGCTTCCATGATCGGGCGGGAGAACGGCCGCAGCAAAGCGCCGCCCGCGACCAGGCGCTTCAGGGCGGGAGGATTGACCGCGTCGTACTTCGAGACCATCCACACGTTGGCTTCTTCGCAGGCCGCTTCCAGCGCCGCACGGTAATCGGCAGGCAGCGCCGCGAGCGCCTTCTGGTTGACCACCGTGTGCAGGGCGGGGCCACCTTCCCACCAGCCCGGGTAGTAGTAATACTTGGCGACCTTGTTGAAGCCCAGCTTTTCATCGTCATACGGCCCGACCCATTCGGCCGCATCGATCGTGCCCTTTTCGAGCGCCGGATAGACGTCGCCGCCGGCAAGCTGCTGCGGCACGACGCCGAGCCGGGTCAGCACCTGGCCCGCGAATCCGCCAACGCGGAATTTGAGGCCCTTGAGGTCCTCGACGGTGTTGATCTCCTTGCGGAACCACCCGCCCATCTGCGCGCCTGTGTTGCCCGCCAGAATGGCGTGAACGCCGGTCTTGGCGGCGAACTCGTTGAAGACCTTGTCACCGCCGCCGTGGTGCCACCAGGCGTTGAATTGACGGCAGTTCAGGCCGAAGGGCACGGCGCTGGCCAGTGCCCAGGTCGGATCCTTGCCGAAGAAGTAGTACAGGGTGGTGTGGCATGCCTCAACCGTGCCGCCCTGGACCGCATCGAGCACCTGCAGTCCGGGCACGATCTCGCCGGCTGCGTGGACACTGATCTGGAATTTGCCGTTGGTGAGCTGACCGACCCGTCGGGCCAGAATTTCAGAGGCGCCGTAGATCGTGTCCAGCGACTTCGGAAAGCTCGAGGCCAGGCGCCAGCGCACTGCCGGCTGGGCTGAGACGATGGATGGGGCGGCCAATGCCCCGAGAGCGGCACCCGCCGAGGCGGTACCGATGAACTTGCGACGTTGCATCAAGAAAGCTCCGTGATGTGCCAGACGGGATTCTAAAACCGGCGACTATAGCCAATGGTCGAGGTTCGTCAAATCGGGAGGGGTCCGGCCCGACTGCCATCAGGGTCGCAATCTGGAGAGGCCAAAAAAAAAACGCCCCGAGAGTCTCGGGGCGTTTGCGGGAGTCGAGCGTTTCAGCTGCGACGCGACATCATCGATGCCATGAAGTCATCGAAGGTGTTTTCAGTCACCCGGAACCAGCTGATCGATTCGGCACGGAACTTGACCCAGTTGTCATGGACCTTCTTGAACTTGGGGTTCTTTGCGTTGTTCTCGGCGAACCATTCTTCGGATGCCTTGTAGCAGGCCTCCATGACCGGGCGCGGAAACGCCTTCAGGATGGCGCCGCCGGCGATCAGCCGCTTGAGCGAGGCGGCATTGCGGGCGTCGTACTTGGCCATGCAATCGGCATAGGCGTGGCTGCAGGCGGCCTGCAGAATGGCCTTGTACTCAGGGGTGAGCGAGTCCCACGCCTTGATGTTCACGATCATGCTGGTG
>DAONCJ010000620.1:0-2842 GCA_035401985.1 Burkholderiaceae bacterium
CGGCATGGTGCTGGACCCCTTCGCGCCGGCACGCGGCCGCGCCCGACCTGCGCGACTGCAGTCGCTCAACGCAATGGCCGAACCGGCACCGGAACCGGCGCTTCGGGCCCTGATTGATTCCGCCCCGGCCGGCCTTGCGCTCGATCGGTTCGATCTTGCGTGGAACCTGAACCCGGACGCAGCCGCCGCATTGCATCGACGGCTCGCAATTCACCGCCTGGGCACGACGCCCTCGGTCATCGGTCTGTCCACACCCACGTGGCAACGCTGGCAGTCGGCCATCATGCAGGTACTTTCCGACTGGCATGAAGCGCATCCCGATCAGGTCGGACCGATCGAGGTGCACCTGATCCGCAGCGCCCGCGCGCTGATCGAACAGCACCTCGTCGGCGCGGTCGAGAACATCGCCGAGATGCCACCCGCTGCGCAGGTGCGGACCGTGGCTGCGGGGGCGATCCGCGCGCTCGTGACCGAGGGCCGCGTGGTGCGCGACGGCGTCTGTCTGCGCCTGCCGGAACATCGGGCCGTGATGGCAGCGATCGACCAGCAGCTGCTCGATCGCGTGATGACACTGCTGCATGAAGCGGGCCTTCGTCCGCCGATCGCCGGCGAACTGGCCACCGCACTGGGCATGGAGCGCGCCGACCTGCTGGTCTTCCTGCGCCGGATGGCGGCGCTCGGTCATCTGCTGCCGGTCGCGCCCAATCGATTCTTCCTGCCCGGCACGCTCGCAGAACTCACTGGAGTGGCGCACCGCCTTGCCGCCAGTTCTCCGGACGGCAGCTTCGATGCCGCCGCCTATCGCGACGCCTCGGGCATCGGCCGCAATCTCACCATCGAGGTGCTCGAGTTCCTCGATCGCGCGGGCGTGACGCGCTTCCTGGCGAACCGCCGGCGCAGCATGGTGTGATGCGCGCAGCGCGGTGTGAACTTCTCACAGCACGCTGTGATGTTTCCTGCCCTCGCGTCGTGCTAGTGTCCTGCGCAATCGCATTTCAAGAGCAACGGAAGGGAAGCGCTTCCCGGTGGAGCGCCCGGACTTCAAATCCGGTGTGAGGCGCTGAGCGTCTCGGGTGGGTTCGACTCCCACTCCCTTCCGCCAGTTTTCGAGAAGCGCAGGGGCATGCATGCAAAGAGCGCAGTTGGCCGCGGGCCCGGATCCGGCTATCCTTCGCGCTCCTGACGCACGACTTACAAAAATGCGGATCAGAACATCTTCGAGGAGGGTCCATCAGCATGAAGATTCGTAATCACCACGACCTGTGGTCCGGCGTCATGTTCGGGGGCTTCGGCATCCTGTTCATGATCCTGTCGCAGCAATACCAGCTCGGCACATCGGCCAAGATGGGTCCAGGCTACTTTCCGACGATGCTCGGCGGCCTGTGCACCTTTTTGGGCTTCATGATCGGCCTTGGCGCGTTCCGCGGGACTCACCGCGAAGACCGCGTCGCCAAGATCGGCTGGCGCGAGATCACGCTGATTCTGCTCGGTGTCGCGCTGTTCGCCGCGCTGCTTCCCGCGCTGGGCATCATCGTCGCACTGATCGTCCTGATCCTCGTCAGCTCGCTGGCCAGCCATGAGTTCCGGTTCCGCGACGCCGTGATCGCATCCGTCGTGCTGCTGATCATGTCGTACCTCGTGTTTGTCAAAGGTCTCGAGCTGCAGTTCCCGCTCCTGCCCAAGTTCATGACGAAATAAGCGCATCGGACAACAAGGCCATGGACCAACTGTTTACAAACCTAGCCCTCGGTTTCGCGACCGCCGGCACGCTGGACAACCTCTTCTACTGCTTCGTCGGCGTGGTGCTCGGCACCCTGATCGGTGTGCTGCCGGGCATCGGCCCGCTGGCCACGATCGCGATGCTGCTGCCCGCGACCTACAAGATGTCCGACCCGACCTCGGCACTGATCATGCTGTCGGGCATCTACTACGGCGCGCAGTACGGCGGCTCGACAACCGCCATCCTGGTCAACCTGCCAGGTGAATCCTCATCGGTGGTGACAACGCTGGACGGCTACCAGATGGCCCGAAAGGGTCGAGCGGGTGCGGCACTGTCGATTGCCGCCATCGGCTCGTTCTTCGCGGGCACGGTGGCCACCTTCCTGCTGGCAGCCTTTGCGCCGCCGCTGGCCGAAGTCGCCTTCAAGTTCGGTCCCGCCGAGTACTTCTCGCTGATGGTGCTGGGCCTGATCGCCGCCGTCGTGCTGGCCAACGGCTCGATCTGGAAGGCGCTGTCGATGGTCGTGCTGGGCTTGCTGCTCGGCATGATCGGCACCGACGTCAATTCCGGCGTCGCGCGCTTCTCGTTCGACGTGCCCGAGTTGTCCGACGGCATCGAGTTCGCGGTGGTCGCGATGGGGATGTTCGGCTTCGCCGAGATCATCACCAACCTCGAACAGAAGGAAAGCCGCGAGGTCTTCACCAGCAAGGTCGGCAAGCTGCTTCCGACGATGGCGGAATTCAAGCGATCGATCCTGCCGATCATCCGCGGCACCTCGCTCGGTTCGATCCTGGGTATCCTCCCCGGCGGCGGTGCGGTGCTGGCCTCGTTCGCCACCTACGCGATGGAGAAGAAACTCTCCAAGCACCCGGAAGAATTCGGCAAGGGCGCGATCGAAGGCGTGGCCGGTCCTGAGGCAGCCAACAACGCGGGCGCACAAACGTCGTTCATCCCGATGCTCACGCTGGGCATTCCGACCACCCCGGTGCTGGCACTGATGGTCGCGGCGATGATGATCCACAACATCCAGCCTGGCCCCCAGGTGATGACCAGCAACCCCAATCTGTTCTGGGGCCTGATCGTCTCGATGTGGATCGGCAACTTCATGCTGGTGATCCTGAA
>DAONCJ010000621.1:0-2834 GCA_035401985.1 Burkholderiaceae bacterium
TCCTGGCCCGCGGCACGCCCGGATTCTCGGGTGCCGATCTGGCCAACCTCGTTAACGAGGCCGCCCTGTTTGCGGCCCGGCGCACCGCCCGTCTGGTCGAGATGATCGACTTCGAGCGCGCCAAGGACAAGATCATCATGGGCGCCGAGCGCCGCTCGCTGATCATGCCCGAGGAAGAGCGTCGCAACACGGCGTATCACGAGTCGGGCCATGCCATCGTCGCCAAGATGCTGCCCAAGACCGACCCGGTCCACAAGGTCACGATCATCCCGCGCGGACGGGCCCTCGGCGTCACGATGCAGTTGCCCGAGCAGGATCGCTACAGCATGGATCGCGACCGCATGCTGAACACCATCTCGGTGCTGTTCGGCGGCCGGATCGCCGAAGAACTGTTCATGAACCAGATGACCACCGGCGCTTCCAACGACTTCGAGCGGGCCACTGCGCTGGCTCGCGACATGGTCACCCGGTATGGCATGAGCGATGTCATGGGCCCGATGGTCTATGCCGAGAACGAGGGCGAGATCTTCCTCGGTCGCTCCATCACCAAGACGACCAACGTGTCCGAGGACACCATGCGCAAGGTGGACATCGAGATCCGCAAGATCATCGATGAACAGTACAGCGTGGCTCGCCGCATCCTCGAAGAGAACCGCGACAAGGTCGAAGCGATGACCAAGGCTCTGCTCGAGTGGGAAACCATCGACGCAGACCAGATCGAGGATATCGCCTGCGGGCGTCCGCCCCGTCCTCCTCAGGAGCGGTCGGGCGGCACTGGCGGCACGGGTGGCACGCCGAGTGCGCCCGCCGCGGTCACGGCCGGCGCGCCGGCCGCGCCGGCCGCCTGACAGTCCTTCCGGGGCACGACCCGCAGGGGTCCTGCCTTTCGGCTGGCTGACATGCTGCTGCGCTGCGGACGGTTCGAGATATCTCTCGAACGTCCGCAAATCATGGGGGTTGTGAACACAACCCCCGATTCTTTTTTCGAGGGCTCCCGCCACGCGCAGGCCGACGAGGCCATTGCGCATGCCCGTCAATTGCTGGCCGAGGGCGCCGACATCCTGGACATCGGTGCCGAGTCGACCCGTCCCGGTGCGGATACCGTCTCCCCCGAGGCCGAATGGCTGCGGCTCGCGCCCGTGCTGGAAGCATTGCGCGGCGTTTCGGTGCCCCTGTCGATAGACACCCGCCGGTCGGAAGTCATGCGCAAGGCCCTCGATCTGGGCGCCGACATGGTGAATGATGTGTCAGGATTTCTTGATCCGGCCAGCATCGCTGTCGTGGCCCCGACGCGTGCCGCACTATGCGTGATGCACATGGCCGGCGATCCGTCCACGATGCAAAGGGCTCCCGTTTATCGGGATGTGGTGTCCGAGGTGAAGGAGTTTCTCTACGGTCGAGTTCAGGCGCTGTGTGCGGCGGGCGTTGCAAGGGATCGAATCGTGCTGGATCCGGGTATCGGGTTCGGAAAGACCCTCGATCACAACATCGGCCTGCTGCGTCACTTGAAGAGCCTGGAAACCGAAGCGCACGAACCGACGGTCGATGCCAGCCGATCAAGGCCGCTGCCTGTACTGGTTGGCCTGTCGCGCAAATCGATGATTGGCGCGCTGACGGGCCGCGAACCGGCCGGGCGGCTGGTTGGCAGTGTCGTCGGGGCGGTCGCCGCGGTTGCGCAGGGAGCGTCCATCGTGCGGGTGCACGATGTGGCGCAAACCCGGGACGGCCTGGCCGTCTGGCGGGCCGTAGGAACTTGAAACAATCAAGCCACGAACGAGGGCAGACAGTCATGGGACGCAAATACTTTGGGACGGACGGGATTCGGGGTCGTGTGGGCGAATCGCCCATCGTCCCGCAATTCGTCATGCGGCTGGGATATGCGGCAGGCCGCGTCCTGACCCAGGGCGGCGGTGGCCGTCCGACCGTGCTGATCGGCAAGGACACGCGCATTTCCGGCTACATGCTCGAAGCCGCCCTCGAGGCCGGTTTTGCGGCTGCTGGCGTCGATGTCCTTTTGTCCGGTCCGATACCGACGCCCGCCGTGGCCTATCTGACCCGCGCGCTGCGTCTGTCGGCAGGTGTCGTGATCAGTGCGTCGCACAATCCGTTCGACGACAACGGCATCAAGTTCTTCTCGGGCGATGGCAACAAGCTGCCCGACGCGGTCGAGGAACGGATCGAATCCGAACTCGAGGAGGCCATGGGCTGCGTGCGCTCCGAGCAACTCGGGCGTGCCCGGCGGATGGAGGACGCGGCCGGTCGCTACATCGAGTTCTGCAAGAGCACGTTCACGTTCGCACTCGATCTGCGCGGACTGAAGATGGTGGTCGACTGTGCCCACGGGGCGGCGTATCACACGGCACCGCACGTCTTCCACGAACTGGGCGCCGATGTCATCACCATCGGTGACAAGCCCAATGGCCTGAACATCAACGACGAGGTGGGCGCCACCCATCCCGAGACGCTGGCGGCCGCGGTGCGCGAGCACAAGGCCGATGTCGGCGTCGCGCTTGACGGGGACGCCGACCGGATCGTGCTCGTGGACGGCGACGGCCGCGTCTATAACGGCGATGAGCTGCTTTACGTCATCGTGGCCGATCGCCTGCGCGACCGCATCGTGGCTGGCGCCGTGGGCACGCTGATGTCCAATCTGGCGCTCGAACAGTCGCTCGCACAGCTCGGTGTCCGCTTCCTGCGCGCCAAGGTCGGCGACCGTTACGTGCTCGAAACGCTGCATCAGCGCGGCTGGCTGTACGGCGGCGAAAGCTCCGGCCATCTGCTGTGCCTGGACTGCCACACGACGGGCGACGGCACGATCAGCGCCCTGCAGGTGC
>DAONCJ010000622.1:0-2832 GCA_035401985.1 Burkholderiaceae bacterium
GGCCAATCACGCGCCCAACGAGAATGTTCCGGTGACCGTGGTTCGAGAAGGCCTGGGCATCATGGCCGGGCTGTACTGGGATCTGGGCGAGCCCGAGGCGCGTCATCTGGCCGCCCACCCGGTGCCCATCGACTGCACCTGAGGCGCTTTTCAGCGCCGGGCCGCTCCACTGCTATCCTCCCGCGCATTCGTTGGACAAGGAGATTTCATGAAGCGCCAGGCCCTGCTCGAAGGCATCCGGGTCACCGACCTGACCACGGTGTTCTTCGGCCCCTATTGCACCCAGACGCTCGCCGATCTGGGTGCCGAAGTCGTCAAGCTCGAACCGGCCGAGGGCGACACCTCGCGCCTGGTCGGCACGCCGCCGACCACGCCGGGCATGGGTCCGGTGTTCATGCGCCTGAACCGCGGCAAGCGCACCGTCGACTGGGACCTCAAGAGCGACGCCGGACGCGAGGCGATGCGCCGACTGATCGAGGTCAGCGACGTCTTCGTCCACAACATCCGCACCGACGCGATCGACCGTGCCGGGCTCGGCTACGAGGCCGTGCGCAAGATCCGGCCCGACATCGTCTACGTGCACTGCACCGGCTTCGATGAGAGCGGACCCTACGCCGGTCTGCAGGCCTACGACGACATCATCCAGGCGGCCACCGGCCTGGCGCAGCTGCTGCCGATGGTCGACGGCAATCCGCAGCCGCGCTTCCTGCCGGCGGCCATCGCGGACAAGGTGTCCGGGCTGCATGCGGTGTATGGCGTGCTGGCCGCCATCATCCACAAGCTGCGCACCGGCGAGGGCCAGTTCGTCGAAGTGCCGATGTTCGAGTCCATGGTCAGCTTCAACACGCTCGAGCACCTGTGCGACAACGCTTTCGTGCCGCCCACAGCCAGCCCCGGCTACTACCAGCGCCAGCTCGATCCGACCCGTCAGCCGATGCGCACCAAGGATGGCTACATCGCCTTCGCCCCCTACCTGGACGATCGCTGGGTCCGCTTCTTCGAGGCCGCAGGGTATGGCCATGTGCTGAAGGAGGAGCGGTTCATCGACAAGCCGACCCGCCGCAAGAACATGTCGCAGATGTTCGAGGTGATGGCCCGCATCGCACCCGAGCGGACCACCGACGAGTGGCTGGTGCTGATGAAGCAGGTGCACGTGCCGGCGATGCGGGTGAACCGGATCGACGAGCTGCTGACCGACCCTCAGCTCAAGGCCAGCGGCCTGCTGCGCGAACGGGTTCATCCGACCGAAGGCCGCTACGTCGAGGTCGGCATGCCGGTGAAGTTCTCGGCGCGCCCCGAACCCGCCGAACTGCGCCATGCGGCCCCGATGGGCGAGCACTCGCAGGAAGTCGCGCGGGAACTCGGTGTCGAGATGCCCGCGCGCCCGAAGGCCGGCTGACCGGGGGCAGACCGAGGCAGACGGCTCAGGCCGTCTTCTGCTCGGCCAGCCCGAGCTTGCGGATCATCGCGTCGCGCATCACGAACTTCTGGGGCTTGCCGGTGACCGTCATCGGCAGCTCGCTCACGAAGTGCACATAGCGCGGCACCTTGTAGTGCGCGATCTGGCCTTTGCAGAACTCGCGGATATCGTCCTCGGTGGCCTGCTGCCCGGCCTTGAGCACGACCCAGCAGGCGACTTCTTCGCCATAGCGCGGGTCGGGCACGCCGAACACCTGCACGTCCTGCACCTTGGGATGGCGATACAAGTATTCCTCGACCTCGCGCGGGAACACGTTTTCGCCGCCCCGGATCAGCATGTCCTTGACCCGTCCGACGATGTTGCAATAGCCATCTTCGTCGATGGTCGCGAGGTCGCCCGTATACATCCAGCCGTCACGGATGGCTTCCCGGGTGCGAGCCTCGTCGTCCCAGTAGCCCTTCATCACCGAGTAGCCGCGCGTGCAAAGTTCGCCCTTGGTGCCGATCGGGCATATCCGGCCTTCCGCATCGACGACCTTGACCTCGAGATGCGGGTGGATCCGCCCGACCGTGCTCACGCGCTTGTCCAGCGGGTCGTCGGTCGCGCTCTGGAAGGACACGGGGCTGGTTTCGGTCATGCCGTAGGCGATGGTGATCTCGCGCATGTGCATCTGCGAGACCACGCGCTTCATTGTCTCGATCGGACACGGCGCGCCGGCCATGATGCCGGTGCGCAACCGCGACAGATCGAAGCGCGCGAACTCGGGATGGTCCAGCTCGGCGATGAACATCGTGGGCACGCCGTGCAGCGCGGTGCAGCGTTCCTCGGAAGCGGTGGCCAGCGTCGCCAGAGGATCGAAGCCCTCGCCGGGAAAGATCATCGCGCTGGTGCCGGCCACGCAGGCCAGCACCCCCAGCACCATGCCGAAGCAGTGGTACAGCGGCACCGGAATGCACAGCCGGTCTTCGGGGCCCAGGCGCATGGCTGCGGCGACGAAGCGGCCATTGTTCACGACGTTGTGGTGCGTCAGCGTGGCGCCCTTGGGGCTGCCGGTGGTGCCGCTGGTGAATTGGATGTTGATCGGATCGTGGGGGTCCAGCGAGCGGCTGATGTCGTCAAGGCGGGCGTGGTGCGCCGGCGTGGCCATCGTCAGCACCTGGCTGTAGTTGTACATGCCGGGGGTGCGTTCGTCGCCCATGCGCACGATGGTCCGAAGGTGCGGCAGCTTCGCGCTTTGCAGGCGACCTGGCTCGCAGGCAGCCAGCTCCGGGGCGAGCGTCTGCAGCATGTCCAGATATTGGCTGGTCTTGAACCGGTCGGCCGTGATCAGCGCCTTCATCTGCACCTTGTTCAGCGCATATTCCAGCTCGGCCAGCCGATAGGCGGGATTGATGTTGACCAGCCCCGATCCG
>DAONCJ010000623.1:0-2831 GCA_035401985.1 Burkholderiaceae bacterium
CGCCCGCGCTCGAGGGCTTCCTGCTGCGCATCGAGAACGGCCTGCGTCAGCAGCTGCAGACCGATTTCGCCGAGAGCCGCATCGGCGTGCACACCGTGATGCTCGACGAAGCGCCCGCCGACCGGACCCTGGACGAACTGCTGGGCCGCTGCAAGGTGTCGAGCCACCCTGAACTCGCCAGGCTGCCGGCATGAGCGCCGACGCAGCGGCCGGCGCCGCACGGCCGCAGGACACCGAAGCGACCGAGCGCCCGCCCGATCCGCAAGCGCCAGTGGCGGGCGAGCCACCTTGGACCGAACGGTATCCACGGCTCTCGCGCGTGCTGATGCGGGTTGGTCCGCCCGCCAGCTTCGTCCCGGCGCTGCTCCTCGAGGCGCTCGCCATCGCCCTGCTGATCGGTGCGTTCGACGAGTCGTCTCAGGCATGGCAATTCGTCGTTTGTCACCTCGCCGCCAGCCTTGCGTGCGGCTGGCCGTTCTGGCGCTGCCTGCCGCCCGAGATGCGCGAACCGCGGCGGCCCCTGATGGCCCTGGGCGTGATGGCCAACCTGTTCGTGCCGCTGCTGGCGGCAGGCATGGTGCTGGCGCTGAGAATCGGGCTGCACCTGCGCCGCATCGCCCGCATCCTGCCCTTCGACACCGTGCCGCAGCCTCAGTTCGAACTGCATCGCAAGGCCGAGGTCAGCCAGATGCGCAACAGCCGTCTGCGCAGCCGGCTGATGGACCCGGCCACGCCGATGGCCGACCGGGTGACCGACCTGCTGTCGATCCAGGACGTTCCCTCGCGCATCACCGCCGACATCATGCGGGCACTGCTGGCCGACCGTGTCGAGGACATCCGCCTGCTGGCGTACGGCATGCTGGACGGCCGCGAGAAGGCGATCAGTCAGCGCATCTTCGCCGAAGAGGCGCAGCTCCAGTACAGCGAAGACCTGGACCGGATCTTCGGTGCGCACAAGCGGCTGGCCGAGCTGTACTGGGAACTGGTCTTTCAGCGCCTGGTCGGGGGCGACATGCGCACGCACGCCTGCCGTCAGGCGCGCGAGCAGGCCGAACGCGCACTGGCGCTGCGCGCCGACGACGCCGGCACCTGGTTCCTGCTGGCGCGGGTCCTGCACACGCTGAAGGACCTCGAGGCGGGGCGCCAGGCGATGGTGATGGCCGAACAGCACGGCTTTCCGCGCGACCGGCTGGTGCCGTGGATCGCCGAATACGCATTCGCCGAGGGCCGCTTCGGCGATGTGCGCGCCGCCTTCAACGAGCTGCCCGTGGCGCCCGGCACCATGCAGCTGGCGGCCGCCTGGCATTACTGGACCGGACGATGAACGCACCGCCCAAGCCCCTGCCGCGCGCCGAGCGCGTCGATGTGATGCTGCTGCTCGAAGGCACGTTTCCGTACGTATCGGGCGGCGTGTCGAGCTGGGTCAACCAGATCGTCCGCGGCTTTCCCGAGCTGACTTTCGGCGCTGTGTTCATCGGCAGCCGCCGCAGCGACTACGGCGAGATGAAGTACGCGCTGCCCGACAACCTTGTGCACCTCGAGTGTCACTACATGCACGAGTTTCCGGCGCCGCCGGCGGTTGCCACGATGGCCGGCGACCCGGCCGCGTTCGCCAGCAGTGCCGCACTTCACGATGCCTTCCGGCGCAGCCGCGAAGACCGTGACCCGGCGGGCGCCACCGCCGAATCGGGACGGCTGCTCGATACCGTGATGCCGCTGCTGTCCGATGGCAAGGGACTGTCCGAGCAGGCCTTCCTGTACAGCAAGGCCTCGTGGGACGACATCACCGCCAACTACCGCGAGCGCTGCACCGACCCCTCGTTCGTCGACTACTTCTGGACGGTGCGCATCATGCATTCGCCGATCTGGATGCTGCTGCGGGTCGCGCAGCAGCTGATCCCGGCCGACTGCTATCACACGATCTCGACCGGCTACGCGGGCTTTCTGGGAGCGATCCTGCGCCGTGTCGCTGGCAAGCCGCTGCTGCTGTCCGAACACGGCATCTACACCAAGGAACGCAAGATCGACCTGTTCCAGAGCGACTGGATCCGCGACAACCGCGGCGTGTTCGAGAAGGATCCCTCGCAGCTCGGCTACTTCCGCGACATGTGGATCCGCTTCTTCGAGGCGATGGGACGCATGTGCTATGACGCGGCCGACCGGATCGTGTCGCTGTACGAAGCCAATCGGCTGCGCCAGATCGCCGATGGCGCGCCGCCGGAAAAGACCTGCAACATCCCGAACGGCATCAATCTGCCGCGCCTTGCCGCGCTGCGTGCGCTGCGCCCGGCCGAACCGCCGAAGGTGCTGTGCCTGATCGGGCGCGTGGTGCCGATCAAGGACGTGAAGACCTTCGTGCGCGCGATGAAGACCGTCGTCAGCCGCTTTCCCGAGGCCGAGGGCTGGATTGCCGGCCCCGAGGACGAGGACCGGGCCTACGCGCTGGAATGCCGCTCGATGGCCGTGTCGCTGGGCATCGAGAACCAGGTGCGCTTCCTCGGGTTCCAGAAGATCGACGAGCTGATGCCCAAGCTCGGCCTGGTGGTGCTCAGTTCGATCAGCGAGGCGCTGCCACTGGTGCTGCTGGAAGGCTTCGCCGCCGGCGTGCCCGCGGTGGCGACCGACGTCGGCTCGTGCAGCCAGCTGATCCACGGCCTCGACGAAGAAGACCAGGCACTCGGCTCTGCCGGGGGCATCGTGCGGATCGCCGACCCCGAGGCGCTGGCGCTGGCCTGTGTCGACCTGCTCTCGGACAAGGAACGCTGGACCAGCGCCCAGCAGGCCGGCATCGCCCGCGTCGAGCGCTACTACACCCAGGACATGATGTTCGG
>DAONCJ010000624.1:0-2828 GCA_035401985.1 Burkholderiaceae bacterium
CCCGCAGGTCCGCCAGGCCGTGGTCATCGGCGTCCCCGATCGCCGGCTGGGCGAGGTCGGCTATGCGCTGGTGCAGCTGCATGAAGGCATGACGCCCGACAGCGAGGCGCTGCTGGCGGCCTGCCGGCAGGCCATGGCCGATTACAAGGTGCCGCGGTATCTGCGCTTCGTCGATGAATTTCCGCGCACCAGCACCGGCAAGATCCAGCGTTTTCTGCTCGAGCAGCAGGCGCGCGAATCCCTGGCAGCGGGCGGCCCGGGTGCCTGATCGTTTGCTGCCCGCCACCGTCCGACCCTGGGACAGGAGACCCCGATGACCGACATGCCCTTCGAAGCCCCCGCAGCACCGGATGCACCCGAGTCGAGCGATCCGCGCATTCCGCCCCGGGACCGGGTGGTGACCCGATCGCTGATGGAGCGCTGGAACCGCGAGTGTCCCGACAAGGTCTTTCTGCATTTCGCGGACAACGGCGAGGAGTGGACCTATCGCCACTTCCGCTCGCTGGTGATCCAGACGGCGATCGGGCTGCAGCGGCTGGGCGTTGCTCAGGGCGACCCGGTGCTGGTGTGGCTGCCGAACAGCCGCGAGCATCTGCGGGTGTTCTTTGCGATCAACTACCTGGGAGCCGTGTTCGTACCGATCAACACCGCGTACAAGGGTTCGCTGCTGGCGCATGTGATCGACAACTCCGATGCGAAGCTGGCCGTGGTGCATGCCGATCTGGTGCCCCGGCTCGACGGCGTGCCGCTGGCCCGGCTGACGCAGGCGGTGGTGGTCGCAGGACCGGTCGATGGAGCGGCCAAAGGTCCGGCCGGCCTGAGCCTGGTGCGCTACGACGATGCGCTGCTACCGGCCGACGGTGTGCTGGCGCCGCCCTCGCGTGCCATCGAACCCTGGGACCCGCAGTCGATCATCTACACCTCGGGCACGACCGGTCCGTCCAAGGGGGTGCTGTCGTCCTATCTGCACATGTACACGAACGCCGGCCCCGAAACATGGACCTGTGTGACCGGCCAGGACCGCTTCCTCGTCAACATGCCGATGTTTCATATCGGTGGCATGGGCGTCACCTTCGTGATGTTCGTGCGCGGCGGCTCGGTCGCCTTCGCCGAGCGCTTCGACACCGCGAGCTTCCTCGACACGGTGCGCGCCACCGCGGCCACGGCGACCTTTCTGCTCGGCGTGATGGCGAGCTTTCTCGAGAAGCTGCCGCCTCGGCCGGACGATGCCGACACAACACTGCGCCTGGCCTTCATGGTGCCGCTGGCCGGCGACATCGCCGGGTTCTCGCGCCGCTTCGGCTGCGAGATCTACACGATCTTCAACATGACCGAAATTTCAACCCCGATCATCTCGGGGCCCAATCCCGGCGTGCGGGGCACCTGCGGACAGCAGCGCGCTGGCGTCGATGTGCGGCTGGTCGATGGCAACGACTGCGAGGTGCCGGTCGGCGCCGTAGGCGAGATGATCGTGCGCACCGACCGTCCCTGGGGCATGAACAGCGGCTACTACAAGAACCCCGCCGCGACCGCGGCTGCCTGGCGCAATGGATGGTTCCACACGGGCGACGCATTCCGGCGCGATGCCGAGGGCAACTTCTATTTCGTCGACCGGATCAAGGACGCGATCCGGCGCCGTGGCGAGAACATCTCGTCGTTCGAGGTCGAGGCCGACGTCCAGGCGCATCCGGACGTGCGCGAGGTGGCGGCGATCGGCGTGCCGAACGAGCTCAGCGAGGAGGATGTGCTCATCGTGGTGGCGCCGATCGACGGGCGGGTCATCGATCCGGCGAAGCTGCTCGAATTCCTCGGCGCTCGAATGGCTCATTTCATGCTGCCGCGGTATGTGCGCATCCTGCCCGAACTGCCCAAGACGCCCAGCAGCAAGGTGATGAAGCACGAACTGCGAGTGGCAGGCGTGACCGCCGACACCTGGGACCGCGAGCGTGCCGGCATCCGGGTGAAATCGGACCGGTTCACCCCGCCGGCGGCCTGAACCCCGCAGGCGAGGCAAGCCCGCGCGCATTTGCCGCTGACCCGCCGCCCGCTCTACCATCCGCGCTGTGCCTTCCAGACAGGACCTTTGAATGAATCTGCAATCCCTGGTGGAGCCCGACCGGGTTCACCGCAGCGTCTACACCGATCCGGCCATCTTCGATCTGGAGATGGAACGAATCTTCGAGCGGGTCTGGGTGTACTGCGGCCACGAGAGCCAGGTGCCCAAGCCGGGCGACTACTGGAGCGTGACCATCGGCCGTCAGCCGATGATCATGGTGCGCGACCGTGACGGCTCGATCCGCGTCCTGCACAACCGCTGCCCGCACCGCGGCGTGCAGCTGTGCGGCAATCAGAGCGGCAACACCGGCACCGGCTTCGTCTGCTCGTACCACGCCTGGTCGTTCCATCTCGATGGCCGCCTGCGTGCGCTGCCGCTGGCCAAAGGCTACGAAGGCACCCGCCTCACGCGCGACAATCCCGATTGCAACGTGAAGACCGCTGCCCGGGTCGACAGCTATCGCGGCTTCGTGTTCGCCAGCCTGTCGGCTGAAGGTCCGGGCCTGCTCGAGTTCCTGGGCGAAGCCAAGGTGGCGTTCGACGACATGTGCGACCGCTCGCCGGTCGGCGAGGTCGAAGTGGTGCCCTATTGTCATCGTGTGATGCAGCACTCGAACTGGAAGTTCTTCATGGAGAACCAGCTCGATGCGCTTCACCCGTCGGTCACCCACCAGTCCACCGGCGTGCCGGCGCGGCGGGTCGAGCAGCGGATCAGGGAGCAGGGCGGCAGTCCGCCCTTGCACTTCCATTACCTGTCGGCCTTCGCATCGAGC
>DAONCJ010000625.1:0-2825 GCA_035401985.1 Burkholderiaceae bacterium
CACAAACCGGACAGACTACTTGCTAAGAACCGGACAACTCATTTGCTACTGACACGCCAGCGAAAGTTTGTTGACAAGCCCTGCGTGCGCTCGTAGCTTAAAAAACGGAGTTGGGTGTTGCGGTCAGGGTTCGAGAGCACTGTTCGATGTTCACGCTGACTACCAGATCAGCCTAAGCCCCCGCCGCAGATCGAAGTGGATTGCAGGTCATCAATCGCCACTTAGGGGAGCAACATGTCTGAGCAGGATCAAAGCAGGCGTTCGTTCATTCGACGCTCGGCCAAGGTGTCCGCAGCGGTTGTCGCGGCGCCTTACGTACACACCGCGCGCGCAGCCGGCACCTTGTCGGTAGGGCTGTGGGACCACTGGGTTCCCGGAGCCAACCAGGCCACCAGCGACATCATCAAGGAGTGGGGCGCCAAGGAGAAGGTCGACGTCAAGGTCGACTTCATCACCTCGCAGGGCAACAAGATCCTGCTGACCACCGCCGCCGAGGCGCAGGCCAAGTCCGGTCACGACGTGATGGCCTTGTCCACCTGGCTGCCTGCCGAGCACACCAAGCTGCTCGAGCCGGTCGACGACATCATGAAGGACCTCATCAAGGAGCATGGTGCAGTCAACGGCACTGTCGAGTACCTGGGCAAGAGCGGCGGCAAGTGGGTCGCCATCCCGGCCACCGTCGGCAGCCAGATCAAGGGGCCCTGCTCGCGCATCGATCTGCTCAAGCAGCACGCCGGTATCGACATCCAGGCGATGTACCCGGCGGGGTCTGCACCCAAGGCCGATGCGTGGAATCTCGACAACTTCATGAAGGCCGCACAAGCCTGTCACAAGGGCGGCGTTCCCTTCGGCATCGGCTTCGGGTCCACCTCCGATTCGGTCGACGCTTCGGGCGCGTTCTTCCAGGCCTTCGGTGCGACGCTGGTCGACGCCAAGGGCAACATCACCGTGAAGTCCGAGGCCACGAAGCAGGCGCTCGACTACCTCAAGCGCCTGATGGCCTTTCTGCCCCCCGACGTGCCCGCGTGGGACGACGCCTCGAACAACAAGTGGCTGGTGTCGGGCAAGGGCGCGATGATCATGAACCCGCCCAGCGCATGGGCTGTGGCGAAGCGCGATGCGCCGCAGATCGCCGAACAGCTCTGGACCCACGGATTCCCGTCCGGGCCCAAGGGCCGCTTCGCGCCCTTCCTGCCGTACTTCTGGGGCATCTGGAACTTCGGCAAGAACAAGTCGTCGGCAAAGAGCCTGCTGCGGCACATGTCGACCCGAGATGCGGTGGCCAAGATGGTCGCGGCCAGCGGTGGTTACGATCTGCCGTCGTTTGCCAACCTGACGACCCTGCCGACCTGGGCCGAGGCCGGACCGCCCAAGGGCACCCTGTATCACTATCCCAATCCGCACAATCATCAGACCCTCTCGATTGCCGCGGCACCTGCACCGCCCCGGATCGCGAATCAGATCTACACGCAGGGGCTGATGACCAAGATGGCGGTCCGGCACGCCCAGGGCGAAGCCGCGGACAAGACCATCGGCTGGGCCGCAAAAGAGCTCGAAGGGTTCATGCGGACTTGATCGGCCGGTTCCGCCGCGCGGGTCGGATTGCCCGCCGGCGGGCCTCTCTGAGGGCATGCACGAGCCAGACCCGGAGGGTTCTTCCGGGGTCGGGCTTCGCCTGCATGCGCACTGTTCCAGGGGACATCCGTGAGTGACGCTGCATTGCCTGCCAAACGCGTGCCCGCCAAACGGCGCCCGGTGACGCTGGAGCGATTCTTCCAGCGCCGATCGACGATCGCATTTCTGATGGCTTTGCCACTGATGCTGATCATCTTCGGACTGGTCGCCTACCCCGCTGGCTACGCGGTGCATCTGGCCACGCTGAACAAGGGGATGGAGCGCTTCGTCGGCATCGACAACTTCACCTTCCTGTTCGGGCGCGACACCTTCTGGATGGTGGTCCGGCAGTCGGTGGTGTTCGCAGTCACTGCCGTGATCTTCAAGGCCATCATCGGCTTCGTGGTGGCGCACTTCGTGCACAACATTCCGGCCAAGGGGCAGCGCAAGTGGCGCGGCATGCTGCTGGTGCCCTGGGTCATTCCGCCCGCGATGAGCACGCTGGCCTGGCTGTGGCTGTTCGATCCGTCGTACAGCGCGTTCAACTGGATTCTGGCGAAGTTCGGCGCGGCCGCCGTGCCGTGGACCGGCGACGCCGACTGGGCGCGCTTCTCGGTGATCCTCGTGAACATCTGGATCGGCGCACCGTTCTTCATGATCATGTATCTGGCGGCGCTGAAGTCGGTGCCCGACCAGCTGTTCGAGGCGGCGTCGATCGACGGCGCCAACTGGTGGCAGCGCATCTGGTACATCACGCTGCCGATGATGCGAAACATCATCTCGATCACCGTGCTGTTCTCGCTGATCGTCACCTTCGCCAACTTCGACATCGTGCGGGTGCTCACCGCGGGCGGCCCCGTGGACTCCACGCACGTGTTCGCCACCTGGGCCTTCAAGCTGGGCATCGAGGGTGGCGACATACCGCTGGGGGCGACCATCTCATTGTTCATGGTGCCCATCCTGGGGATCGCCGCGGTGTTCATCCTGCGCGACATCAACAAGCGCGGAAACGAGGCCTGACATGACCACCGCCACCTCGACAGCGGCGCGCCCCGCGCCGCGCCTGTTCACCTACGGCAGCATGGCGCGCGATCGCAAGCGCGCGCTGATCTGGTCGTACTTCTTTCTGGTCGTGTTCGCGATCTTCTTCCTGACCCCGCCGGTGTACATGCTGGTCACGTCGCTCAAATCCAGCGCCGAGATCTCGGCCG
>DAONCJ010000626.1:0-2823 GCA_035401985.1 Burkholderiaceae bacterium
GGTGGTGGCCAACGGACCGGTGCCGTCGTTTTCGCCGCCCGAGGTGCCGGGCGGCCCCGTGGTCGGCGGCAGTGCCGCCATGCTGCGCGGCGGCGGGTTCTTCTGATCGGCCCGTCCGTCTTCTGCTCGCCCCGTCAGTCTGGGTACACCGGTTCGCCGAGGTTGAGCATCAGACGGTTGGCCCAGGCGAAGATCGCCACCGAGTGCATCAGGTCGAGAATCTCGTCGTCGCTCAGGCCGACCGCGTGCAGCCGCGCCATGCTTGCGGCGCCCACCTGATCGGGCGCCACCGTCAGTTCGATCGAAAAGGCGGCGATCGCCCGCTCGCGGTCCGTGGTGCCGGCCGTGTGCGGATCGTCGAAGACCTGTGCGATCACATCATTGCGGTGGGCCATCTGCTCGAAGCGCTGGGCATGCACCGAGGCGCAATAGACGCAGCCATTGATCCGCGACACCACCGTCGAGGCCAGTTCGCGTTCGGCGCGCGACAGGCCGCCCGGGGCGTACATGATCGCGTTGAATGCCGTCGAACGCTGGCGCAGGATTTCCGGCTGATGCACCAGGAACAGGTAGTAGTCCGACACCATCGCCTTGGGGTGGCTTTCCTTCAGCACCGCCTGTTGTTCGGCGGTGGCCTGCGCCACATCGACCTTGTCCAGCCAGGCGCTCCATTCCAGCGAGGCGTTGGTGAAACCCTTGATCTCCAGCGGCGTGCTCATCGTGCTGCTTCCGCGTTGGTTGTCTCGCGCGCGGCGCGCATGGCCGACAGTCCGGCGACCAGCCGGGTCTGGTAGGAAAGGAAGGCGATCAGCTGCGCCAGGGTGACGATCGCCGGCGTGCTGATGCCGGCCGCCGGCAGCGTGTTCAGCAGTGCCCGGTCGCCTTCGATGGGGCTCAGGATCAGGATGCGGGTGAACGCCAGCATGGCGCGCAGGCGCGTGTCGGCAAGCCCCTGCGGATCGCCCGACTCCACCGCCGCAAGCACCGCGCCATCGGCCCCGGCCGCGACCGCGCGCTCGCGGTAATGCGCAGCCAGCGCCAGGGCCGGCGTCAGCCGGCAGGCATACAGCGCGACCAGCAGACGCTCGAGCAGCGACAGACCCGGCAGGTCTGCATCGAACAGGGCGTCGTAGCTGCCCTGCGTGGCCAGCGCGACCTTTTCGCGGCGATGGCGCACGAGGTGAATCGGGCTGTCCGGAGCGAGCCGGGCCAGCTGGTCGACGAGATCGGCGCCGGCGCTCGGCGGAGTTGAGACGGTCATGAGGCGGAACTCCCGGTCAGCTCAGGGGAAGGAAATGGCTGGAATCGGATGGCTGCCACTCGTCGCCCAGAAGCTCCGGGTCGGCGTAGCGTTCCATCGCGGCGAAATGGGCCTCGATGTTCTCGCGAAACAGCAGGCTGGCCAGCCCCTGGGCAAGCCGCTGGGCACCCTCGCTGATCGCCGGAATGTCGCCGGTCACGGCGCCATGCGAGAGCACCGCCGGATAGCAGAAGCAGTGCACCCGCGACAGCCCCGGGCAGGCGCCAGGTGACTTTTCGGTGAACTCGAACACCGGCCCCAGGTCGGGCAGTTCGGACAGTTCGTCGTCGGCTTCACCGGGCGCGGCCTGATAACGGTCGCCCCACAGACGCAGATGAGGCGCGAGCGCTGCGAACTCGGGACGCGCATCGAAGTTCATCCGGAAGCCGGTCGAGAACAGCACGAAGTCGGCCACGCAGATGCCCTTGGGCGTGCGCAGGTGCAGCGCACCCTGATGTTCGCCTGCCTCGAGCACCGGGCAGCCCAGATGAAACCGGGCGTTGGGATGGCGCGAGACCCGCAGCGTGCTGCCGTGGGGCGGCGGGGTCTGCTGCCGATTGAGGTAGTGGCGGATCCGCCATTTCCAGGCGTCGGGCAGGTCCTGATAGCCATGGGTCATGCCCGGGCTGCCGGCCCCCTTGCCCTTGTTGATCCGCGGCAGGTCGGCGCGACGGACCAGCAGATCGACACTGGCCGCACCCGCCTCCAGGGCCGTGGCCGCGACATCCATGGCGGACGACCCCCCGCCCACGACCGCGACGCGCTGGCCGCGCAGCGTCCGGTAGTCCATGAGGTCGGCCGAATGGGCCCAGCGGGTGCGCGGAATGGTGCGGGCAAAATCGGGCACCCAGGGGCTGCCCAGACCGTCGCGTCCGGTGGCCAGCACAACGCGCGAGGCCGCGAGCTCGAACACCTTTCCGGCGTGCGCCACACGCAGGACGACACGACGATCGGCCTGCGGTTCGATCGCCTGCACCGTGTGCCCGTTGCGCACCGGCAGCTCGAGCACCCGCCGATACCAGCGCAGATACTCCATCCAGTGCAGCCGGTCGATCTTGTCGAGTTCGGCCCAGGCCGCGGCACCGAAGCAGGCCTCGAACCAGGCGCGAAAGGTCAGCGAGGCCATGCCGAGCGCCGGACCGGTGAGCTGCTTGGGCGAGCGCAGCGTTTCCATGCGTGCGGTGGTGGCCCAGGGCCCTTCGAAGCCGGCCGGAGCGCGGTCGAGCAGCACTGCCTCGATGCCGAGGAACTTCAGCGCCGCCGCCGCCGTCAGACCGGCCATGCCGGCACCGACGATCACCACGTCGGCCACCGGCTGACCGCCGTGCTGACGCGGCACTGTCCAGCGCCGGGCGGGCAGTTCGAGGCGGCTCAGGTCTTCGCGAAGGCGTGCTTCGAGCGCCGCCAGTGCGGCACCGGATGTCGGGGCGTTCATCGCCCTACTCGACCTTTGCGCCGGAATACTTGACCACCTCGGCCCACTTGCGAATTTCGGAATCGAGATGCCGCGCGAGCACCTCGGG
>DAONCJ010000627.1:0-2819 GCA_035401985.1 Burkholderiaceae bacterium
ATCCGGATCGAGGACGCCGACAAGTTCTTCAAGATCATCGTCACCCCCGACGACCGTTACCTGATGGTCGGCATCATGGGCGAGGACCATGTCGAAGTCATCGACTGGCGGGCCCGCAAGACCGTCGCCCGGATCAAAACAGGCAAGGGCGCTCACAATTTCCGCGGCGCCGGCGATCGTCGCCATCTTTACGTGTCAAACCGGGTGGAGAACACCGTCTCCAAGATCGACATGAGCACCCTGCAGGTCGTCCAGACGATCGCCGTGCCGGGTGGGCCCGACTGCATGGAAATCACCGCCGACGGACGCCAGATGTGGATCACCTCGCGCTTCATTCGCCAGGTGACGGTTGTCGACCTGAGCTCCGGCAATGTCATCCGTTCGATACCCGTCGGACGTTCTCCCCATGGCATCTTCTTCGCCAACCGGGCAGCGCTCCTTTGATGATGAACATTCCCGACCGGGTCGCACCTGCGGCCGGCAGAACCGCGCGGCGGATCGGGCTTCGGGCTCCGGTCCACGGTGGCAGCGGCGCCTCGGCCATCACTCGCGTGGTGATGCTGGCTCTGGCACTCGCGGCCGGCTGGCCGCTGACCGCCCATGCCCAGGCGCAAGGCCAGTGCCATGGCACTGTCTACCTCACCCTGGACACCGGCAGCATGAGCCAGGCGGAACTGATCGCCGACACACTCAAGCGGCATGCGGTGCGGGCCACCTTCTTCCTGGCGAGCGAAACGACGACACGCGGTGACCGTTCACTGGACGACAGCTGGGCGCCGTACTGGAAGGCGCGCGCCGCCGAAGGCCACGCGTTCGGGTCGCACACCTTCGATCATGTCTATCTGCCGCCCGCCGGCGATGCGTCCGACGGGGCGGTGGCCCTCGCCCGACCGCAGTTCGGTGCCCGCGCGGGCAGGCCGGCACGCTGGAACGCCGCGGCCTTGTGCGAGGAGCTCAAGCGGGTCGACACGCGATTGCGCGAATTGACCGGGCGCGGTGTCGATCCGATCTGGCGCGCGCCGGGCGGGCGCGCCCCGGCGGCTGCCATGGCCGCCGCAAAAGCCTGCGGATTCGCCCATGTGCATTGGGCGCCCGCGGGCTTCCTGGGCGACGAGCTGCCCTCCGAGACACACCCGAACCGGCGCCTTCTGGAGCAGGCCCTGGCGACGATCCGGCCTGGCGACATTCTGATGGCGCACCTGGGCATCTGGTCGCGCAAGGACCCCTTCGCGCCGATGCTCGATCCGTTGATTGCCGGCCTGAAGGCGAAAGGGCTGTGCTTCGCCACGCTGCCCGAGCATCCCGACCATGCGCGACGCTGACCGCCTTCCGGGGCGATGACCGAGGCCGACCGATGAACGCACTTGATTTCGTCTCGACGCTGATTGCACGGGCTCAGGGGTGGCTGCATGAGACGCTCGTCCAGCCGCTGCTCTTCGAGCTCGGCATGATGCGTCTGGCCGAACAGGCCTTCGACTCGATCGAGTGGGTGCTGATCGGGCTGATCGAGATCGGACTGCTGGCGCTGATTCTGGTGCCGCTGGAGCGCCGCTTTGCGGTCGAGCCGGTCGTCGATCGACGGGCCGTGCGCACCGATATGCTCTATACGGTGCTGCATCGGCTGGGCGTCGTGCCGCTTGTCGCGTTTGCGCTGTTCACCCCCGGCTTCGACTGGCTCGAGGGCGAATTGCGGCTGCTCGGCTTCTCGCGCATGAATCTCGATCAGGTCTGGCCCGGTGTGACGGACATTGCGTGGGTCAGCTTCCTGATCTACCTCGTGGTCCTCGATGGCATCGATTACTGGATGCATCGCGCCCAGCACGCATGGTCGTGGTGGTGGGCGCTGCACGCGGTTCATCACAGCCAGCGCCAGATGACCTTCTGGAGCGACGACCGCAACCACCTCGCCGACGATCTTATCCGTGACGGTGTGCTGGCCATTGCCGCGCTGGCGATCGGCGTGGCGCCCGATCAGTTCATTGCATTGGTCGTTGCATCACGGGTCGTCCAGAGCGTCCAGCATGCCAATCTGCGCTGGTCGTGGGGACGATGGGGCGGGCGTGTGCTGGTCAGCCCCTCGTTTCATCGCCGCCACCACGGCATCGGCGTGGGCCACGAAGGCCCAGCGGGCGGCTGCAATTTCGCCGTGCTGTTTCCGTTCTGGGATCTGCTGTTTCGCACCGCGGATTACCGTCCCGGGCTCGAACCGACCGGGATCCGCGACCAGCTCACTGGCCGCGACTACGGCACCGGCTTCTGGGCCCAGCAGTGGCTGGCGATCCCGCGGCTGGTCGCCGCGCTGCGCCAGGTGGTGTCCGATCGATCGGGTGGTCCGGGAGCCATGGATCCCGGTGGCATTGATTCGTCCGGCCCGATCCAGCGATAGACATGGCCATGCGGCGCGTCCTGTCGGCGTTCGTGCGCGCGCTGGTCAGCCAGATGCATCCCAGGATGCTGGCGCTGCTGCTGCTTCCCTTTGCAATCGCGCTGGTCTTCTGGATCGGGGTGGCCTGGTGGGTGTGGGATCCCCTCAACGACTGGCTGCGCGCCGTGCTGTTCGGTGCCCCGCGCAGCGCCATGGTCGCCCGCTGGATCGACACGACCGGTGTCGGGGGCTGGGGAGCAGCGCTCAGCGCGCTGTTTGCGCTGATGCTGCTGGCACCGCTGATGTTCATCGGCGCGCTGATCGCGGTCTCGGTCGTCGCCATGCCGATGGTAAACCGTCATCTGGGCGGCGCCACCTACCGTGACGTGCGGCGCGCCGGCGGCTGGTCGGCGGCGCAGAGCGTGTGGGTCGCGGTCTCTGGATTCGCCGTCTT
>DAONCJ010000628.1:0-2813 GCA_035401985.1 Burkholderiaceae bacterium
TGCCGGTCAAGGTCGTGGGCGCCATGCTGGCCGGCAAGGCGACTGTCGAGTTCGCCCAGCCACCCGATGCCGCGCCTTCGGTCACCGTGCGCGCCGATCTGGATCTGAGCGGGCTCGATCTGCGAGAGCCGGGTGGCGAGCCGCTGTTCGGCCTGGGTCAGCTGCGGTTGCGTGGGTTGATGCTGCAACCGCTGGTCGGGCGCGTCGAACTGGCCGCGGCGGAGCTCGATTCGCCGATGCTGCATGTACAGCGGCGGGTGGACCAGGAGCGGTTTTTTCAGGCAGTGCTGGAGGGTCTGGCAAAGTCCGCAGCGGCGGTGCCCGCTGCCGGGGCGGGCGCATCAGCCACCGACCCGGTTACTGCTGGCGCTCCTGGCGCTCCTGGCGCTCCTGGCGCTCCTGGCGCTCCTGGCGCTCCTGCCGCTGCGCCGGCGCGCGTTGCGCTGCAATGGGCGGTCAATGCCGTCCGGGTGACGCGCGGCCGGGTGGTCCTGCGGGACGAGCGTTTCGAGCCGCGCGCGCTGGCGCTCACGCTCGAGGGACTGACGCTCACGACGGGACGCCTCAGCGGTGATCCGGCGGCCAGGCTGCCGTTCGAGATCGCGTTCGGGGCCGACAGCGGTGAACAGGTTCAGGCCAGTGGCACGCTCGGCACAGAGCCGCTGCAGGTCGAGGCCAAGGTCGCCGTTGCCGACATCGCGCTGAATCGCTGGTGGTGGGTCGCCGAGCCGCATCTGCAGGCCGACCTGAGCGAGGGGGTGCTGCGGGTCCAGACCGGGCTGCGGCTCGATCAGGCCGGCGAGCAGGTCCACCTTCGACTCGAAGGCCTGGCGGGCGAGCTGAAGTCGCTGGTGCTGCGTCAGCGCTGGGACAAGCGCGATGTCCTTCGGCTGCCTGCGGTTTCGGTGTCCGCGACGAACCTCGATCTGAGCGCACGCTCCCTGTCGGTCGGGCAATTGGCGGTGGCTGGGGGCGCGCTCCATGTGCAACGGTCGCAGGACGGGCAGACGAATCTGGCGCGGGCGTTTTCCGCTCCGGTGCCGGGGGCCCCGTCGGCTGCGCTCGCAGCGCGGTCGGGCCGTGTCTCGACCAGCGACCCTGAGAAGGTCGTCCCTGCCGGCGTCATCGACGCTGCAAAGGGTGCTCCGCGTGCGACCGCTGCGGCGCAGGCCGCCTCCGACGCTCCATGGCGCTACGCGCTCAAGCGCGTCACCGTGGACCGCTTCGCCGTGTCCGTTCGCGATTCGCGCGCGGGCGCCCCGGCGGGCGCATCGACGGCCGCGGCCGCCAAGGCAGCGGCGATCGATCTGGCCGATCTTGGCCTGCAGATCGACGACCTCGGCAATGCCCCTGACAGCCGTGGGCGGCTGGCACTTCGCACCCGGGTCGGCGGCACGGGCAGCCTCGATCTGCGGGGCAGCTTGGGTTTGAGCCCGCTGAACGCCCGAATGCGGATCGACGCGCGATCGATCGGCGTCCTGCCGGCCCAGGCCTATCTGGCGCCGCACGTGAACCTGGAGCTAGGCTCCGGGAGCCTTACTGCACAGGGCGATCTCGGCTTCGATCTGCCCGAGCAGGGGCCGCCACGTGCAACGTATCGCGGCGATCTGGCCCTGGCGGACTTCGCCGCCGCGACCCCGCAGGGCGGCAGCGACCTGCTGCGCTGGAAATCGCTGTCGCTGCGCACGGTCGACTTCGCGCTGACACCGTTGAAGCTCGACGTGGGACAGGTCGCTGTCACCGACTTCTATACCCGGCTCATCATCGGCGCCGACGGGCGCTTCAATCTGCAGGATCTGGCCGCAGGGTCGTCCGCTGTCGCCGAGCCCGCAATCGCGCCCGCACCGGCACCTCCGTCTTCAGCCCCACCCGCACTCACGGCCGCCGCGCCGACCAGCCCGCCGCTGCCCGTGCGGATCGGCCGCATCACGCTGACCAACGGCAACATCGATTTCACCGACCTGTTCGTCCGGCCGAATTATTCGGCGAACCTGACCGGCATGACGGGCGCCATCAGCGCCCTCGCGCCGGACACTGCCGGTGACATCGAACTGCGCGGGCGCGTCGACCACGCTGGCTCGGTCGAGATCACCGGCAAGATCAACCCCCTGGCTGCTGCGCTGGCGCTGAATCTGGCCGCGACCGCCCGCGACATCGACCTGCCGCGCACTTCGCCGTATTCGGTCAAATACCTCGGCTATGGCATCGAGAAGGGCAAGCTGTCGGCCAATCTCAAATACCGGATCGAGGGGCGAAAGCTTCAGTCCGAGAACAGCATCGTGCTCGATCAGCTCACCTTCGGAGAAAAGCTGGACAGCCCGACCGCCACCAAGCTGCCGGTGCTGTTCGCGGTGGCGCTCCTGAAGGACCGCAATGGGGTCATCGACGTGAACCTGCCGGTCGGCGGATCGCTCGACGATCCCGAGTTCAGCGTCAGCGGGCTGGTGCTGCGCATCATCTTCAATCTGATTGTCAAGGCGGTGACGGCGCCCTTCACGCTGCTGGCCGGACTGGCCGGCAGCGGCGAGGAACTGTCCCAGCTCGAATTCGGCCCCGGCCAGGCGGGGCTCGAGCCGGCCACCGAAGCCCGTCTGAAGTCGCTGGCCAAGGCCTTGTCCGATCGTCCGGCATTGCGCATGGATCTGGCCGGTCGCGCCGATCCCGACAAGGACGGCGAGGCGCTGCGCCGGCGAGCGCTCGATCGCCGCCTGAAGACGCTGAAGCTGCGCGAGTCGGGTGGCGTCAATCCGCCCGGCGGTCTGGATGCGGTCCGGATCGATCCGGCCGAATACCCGAAGCTGCTGCTGGCGGAC
>DAONCJ010000629.1:0-2810 GCA_035401985.1 Burkholderiaceae bacterium
GTGGGAAGACGCCAAGCGCGCCCAGGATCTGGGCCGCGAGAAGAAGCTGCTTGACGGCGTCGTGCAGCGCATCCTCGAGCTGGAGTCCGGGCTGTCGGATGCCGACGAGCTGTTCGAGATCGCGCGCAGCGAGGACGACGACTCCACCCTGGTCTCGGTCGAGGAAGACGTGCATCGTCTGGAAGCGCTGGTGGCCGATCTCGAGTTCCGCCGGATGTTCTCCAATCCGGCCGACCCCAGCCCCTGCTTCATGGAAATCCAGGCAGGCGCGGGCGGCACCGAGGCGCAGGACTGGGCCCAGATGCTGCTGCGCCAGTACCTTCGCTACTGCGAGCGCAAGGGCTTCAAGGCCGAAGTGCTCGAGGAGACCGAGGGCGACACCGCCGGCATCAAGGGCGCCTCGCTGAAGGTCGAAGGCGAGTATGCCTATGGCTACCTGCGCACCGAGACCGGCGTTCACCGTCTGGTGCGCAAGTCGCCGTTCGACTCCAGCGGCGGACGCCACACGTCGTTCGCGTCGGTGTATGTGTACCCCGAAGTCGATGACTCGATCCAGATCGACATCAATCCGGCCGACCTGCGCATCGACGTCTATCGCGCATCCGGCGCCGGCGGCCAGCACGTGAACAAGACCGAATCGGCGGTGCGGATCACCCACCTGCCGACCAACATCGTCGTGCAGTGTCAGAACGACCGCTCGCAGCACCGCAACAAGGACGAGGCGTTCAAGATGCTGCGCGCGCGGCTGTTCGAGTTCGAGCTGCGCAAGCGCCGCGCCGAGCAGGACAAGGTCGAGGCCTCCAAGACCGACATCGGCTGGGGCCACCAGATCCGCTCGTATGTGCTGGACAACTCCCGCATCAAGGATCTGCGCACCAACGTCGAGATCAGCAACACCAAGAGCGTGCTCGACGGCGATCTCGACCCATTCATTTTCGCCAGCCTGAAACAAGGCGTCTGAGGCCCGTTGCCATGACCGAACCCACCCATGCCGCTGGCACCGACGCAGCGGCGACGCCGGCCGTCGACGAGAATCAGATCATCGCCGAGCGCAGGGCCAAGCTGGCCCGCCTGCGCGAGGCAGGACCCGCCTTCCCCAACGATGCGCGCCCCGAGCACCGCGCCGGTCCGCTGACCGAACAGTACGACGGGCTCACCCGCGAGCAGCTCGCCGAGGCACCGGTTGCGGTGTCGATCGCCGGGCGTCTGATGCTCAAGCGGGTCCAGGGCAAGGCCAGCTTCGGCACCGTGCAGGACGCCACCGGCCGGCTGCAGCTCTGGATGAACGACGAAGGCGTCGGCGCCGATCGCCACGAGGCGTTCAAGCACTGGGATCTGGGCGACATCGTCGCCGCCGAAGGCGTGCTGTTCAAGACCATGAAGGGCGAGCTGTCGGTGCGGTGTTCGTCGGTGCGCCTGCTGGCCAAGGCGCTGCGGCCCCTGCCCGACAAGTTCCACGGCCTGGCCGACCAGGAGACCCGCTATCGCCAGCGCTATGTCGATCTGATCGTCAATCCGGACACGCGCCGCACCTTCGTCGCCCGCAGCAAGGCGCTGAGCGCGATCCGCAACTTCATGACGGACAACGGCTTCCTCGAGGTCGAGACGCCGATGCTGCACCCGATCCCGGGCGGCGCGGCGGCCAAGCCCTTCATCACGCACCACAACGCGCTGTCCCAGGACATGTACCTGCGGATCGCGCCCGAGCTGTACCTGAAGCGGCTGATCGTCGGCGGCTTCGAGCGGGTGTTCGAGGTCAACCGCAACTTCCGCAACGAAGGCATCAGCCCGCGGCACAACCCCGAATTCACGATGATGGAGTTCTATGCGGCGTACACCGACTACCGGTGGCTGATGGACTTCACCGAGGCGGTGATCCGCGATGCCGCGGTGTCGGCGGCGGGCACCACCGCACTCACCTATCAGGGCCGCGAGCTGGATCTGGGCGCGCCCTTCGACCGCCTGACGATCGCGCAGGCGATCGAGACCTACGCGCCGCAGTACCTCGGGGCCGCGTTCGACGATGCGACGTGGCTTCGCGGCGAACTGGCGCGGCTCGGCGTCAATGTCGACGATGTGCGCCATCGCAGCGCCGGTGCGGGCGCACTGACCCTGGCCCTGTTCGAAGAGGTCGCCGAGGCGCATCTGTGGCGCCCGACCTTCATCATCGATTATCCGGTCGAGGTGTCACCGCTGGCGCGCGGTTCGGACACACGGCCTGGCATCACCGAACGCTTCGAGCTGTTCATTACCGGTCGCGAGATCGCCAACGGATTCTCGGAGCTGAACGACGCCGAGGACCAGGCCGAGCGCTTTCGCCAGCAGGTGCTGGCCAAGGAAGCCGGCGACGAAGAGGCGATGTTCTACGACGCCGACTTCGTGCGGGCGCTGGAATATGGCATGCCGCCCACCGGCGGTTGCGGCATCGGCATCGACCGCCTGGTCATGCTGATCACCGACAGCGCGAACATTCGCGACGTGATCCTTTTCCCGGCGCTGAAGCACGAGTAGCAAGTCTCGCGCCGGCGACGGCCCGGCGCACCCGCCGGGTCAGTCCCGCTCGTCGATCCACGCCTGCTGGATCGCCTCGAGGATCTTCTCGTTGGACCGCTGGGGCTGGTCATTGAATTCGGGCAGCGCCATCACCCACTGATGCAGGTCGGTGAAGCGGATCCGCAGCGGATCGACATCGGGATGGGCTTCGTCCAGCGCAATGGCGATGTCGAGTACGTCGGTCCAGAGCATGCTCAGTGGTCCTCGCGGGCGTGGTTGATGGTGTAGCGCGGAATCTCGATCGTCAGGTCATCCTT
>DAONCJ010000630.1:0-2809 GCA_035401985.1 Burkholderiaceae bacterium
ACCTCCTTGACGTTCTCCCACCAGACCGCGCGCGGGTTCTTGCGGAACGCGTCGGCATGTTTTCCGAGCAGCTTGTCCCAGGTGCACTGCACGTCTTTCGAGGTGAAGGGCTTGCCGTCGTGCCATTTGACGCCCTTGCGCAGCTTGACGGTGAAGCGGGTGCGCGACGCATCCCAGGCCCAGCTCTCGGCCAGATCGGGAACGATGCCGTCCAGGCTGTTGCGCGGCTTGGAGGGGTCGTACATGAGCAGGTTGTTGAACACCGCCGAAAACGGCATCACCACGGAGACGGTGGCCTCTTCGTGGATCGATGCGCTGGGCGGATTCGTGCTGTTGTAGCTTCGGAGGGTGCCGCCCGGGGTCTGTGCCGCCGCAGGCATTGCAAGCGCGAATGTCAGCGCCACACCTGCGGTCAACCTGGCTCTGCATATCGACTTGAGCGCAACGGCTTCGAAAGCGGATCCATGTGCCATGTGACTGCCCTCCATGGTGTGAACTCATGCTGTCACCATTGTCAGGAAACTGTCAACAATCAATACATGCTGCGGCGCGGGAGCTTTCTCGACGGGCAGTTCAACGCCGAGGCCATGGTGGCCACGACCGTCGGCCGTTCAACGCAGCGAGCGGATGAACGCGATGACCGCCCGATTGAATCCGGCAGGGTTCTCGGCATTGATGGTGTGGCCACCATCGAGATCGCCCCGCTGCATGCCCGGCAACTGCTGACCGGCGAATTCGGCCACCGGCTGAAAGGCCTTTTCCCAGGCGCCGTTGACCAGCAGCGTCGGCACGCGGGTGAGATGAAACTGATCGCGCACCGACAGCCCGGGCACCGTCATCTCGTTGCTCAACGCAAGTGCTTCGGGATCGATCTGATACGCGTCGGCCAGCATCGCCTTGTAGACAGCATCGGGCAGGCGCCCCTGGCTGCGCGGAAAGAAGCGCTGGTCGGGCAACGCCTCGCGACCCAGCCGCCGCAGATCGGCCACGGCGCGGGCTCGATCGGCCTGGCGCTCGGGCGTGTCCGCCGGCGCGAAGGCCGACACCGAATTGGTGAAGATCTGCCCGCGTACCCGATCGGGATGGGTGAGGCTGTAGCGCATCGTCAGCCCCGCAGAGAAGCTCTGTCCACAGACGAACCAGTCGGTGGCGCCGAGTTCGGCGCGCAGGGCATCGAAGAACGCCACGTAGGCCTGTGGCGTGTAGCGGGCGGGATCGGCTGGCGCCGGCGATCGGCCATGGCCGAGCAACTCGACCACGACCGGATTGCACACTTCCTTCAGCGCCTCGACGTTGTCCATCCACTGGGCGCGGCTCGACATCACACCGTGCAGCAGCATCAGATACGGCTTGTCGCCGCGGTCGTGCACCACGTAGCTGGGTTCCTGCGAAGGATTCATCGGTTCTCCGTCTTTGGCTCGCCTGCGGGCGGAATTGCGCCTCGCCAGGCTCTGGTGCCCCGGCAGGGGCTCAACGGACGCCATCTTGGCAGACGCATCGAGCGGTTGGCAGCCAGCGCAGCGCCAGGTACGCGATCTGCCGGTTTTTCGAACCGCGACTTCGGGTGGCGCTCAGGGGCATTGCGCGAGGGACCCGCTTGCGCAAGAGTAAGGGCTGGCCGATGGCCGCCCGCTATGGGGCCCGCCATCGCAACGACCGACCCAGGAGCACGACCTTGACCGAGACCCTTCTCTTCTCGCCGCTGACACTGCGCGGCGTCACCCTTCGCAATCGCATCGTCGTGCCGCCCCTGCATCAGTATTCCGCGGTCAAAGGCTTCCCGACCGACTGGCACGTCGTCAATGCCGGCAAGTTCGCCGCCGGCGGCGCCGGGCTGGTCATCGTCGAGTCGACGAAGGTCGAGCGCCGCGGCTGCGGCACGATGGGCGATCTGGGCCTGTGGGACGACCATTTCGTCGAACCGCTCAAGCGCATCACCACCTTCATCAAGCAGCAGAACTCGGTGCCGGGCATCCAGCTCGGCCACTCCGGGCGCAAGGCCCGCGCCAGCCGCCCATGGGAAGGCGACCGCAGCCTGGAACGAACGCCCGACATCGACGACTGGGACGACTGGACACCGGTGGCGCCCAGCGCGATTGCCCACAGCGAGAAGTGGGGCGTGCCGCATGCGCTCAGCACCCAGGAAGTGAAGGCGCTCGTGCAGGCATGGGGCCAGGCCGCTCGACGTGCTCACGAAGCTGGCTTCGAAGTGCTGGAGATCCACGGCGCTCACGGCTATCTGGTGCACCAGTTCCTGTCGCCGCTGGCCAATCAGCGCACCGACGAATACGGCGGGACCGAAGCCAACCGGATGCGTTTTGCCATCGAGATCGTCGAAGCGGTGCGCGTCCACTGGCCCGATCACAAGCCGCTGTTCATCCGGCTCTCGGTCGAGGACAACGCAGGCTGGGGACCGGAGCAGAGCGCCGCCCTCGCCCGCATCCTCAAGACCAAAGGCGTCGATGTCGTCGACTGCTCATCGGGCGGCATCACCGACCGCGCGCCGATCCTGGGCACCGAGATCAAGTTCGGCTATCAGGTGCCGCTGTCCGAATACATTCGCCAGCATGCCGACATCATGACGATGGCGGTCGGCCTGATCATCCACGGCGACCAGGCCGAACAGATCCTGCGCGAGAACAAGGCCGACCTGATTGCCGTGGGCCGCGAGATCATGAGCAATCCCAACTGGCCGATGGACGCGGCACACAAGCTGGGCGTCGACGGACCATTCCGACATGTCCCGCCGCAGTTCGGCTATTGGCTGGGCAATCGCGCCAAGCGGGGATTCGGCACGCAGCCATCCACC
>DAONCJ010000631.1:0-2805 GCA_035401985.1 Burkholderiaceae bacterium
ACGCGGATCAGGGCTTCGGGCGACACCGGCGCGCGGCTTTCGATCGCCATGGTGATGTGCGAGCGCTGATTGTGCGCGCCATAGTCGGAGATGCTCTTGGAACAGGGGCACAGGCTCTTCACCGGCACCAGCACCGTCAGCGTGACGCGCGGGGCCACGGCGTCACCGTCGACCACCAGAGACACCTCGTAGTCGAGCAGGCTCTGCACGCCCGAGACCGGCGCCGTCTTGCGGACGAACAGCGGGAAGTTCATCTCGAAGCGACCGCTGCGGGCTTCGAGCAGCCCGAGCATCCGCTGATGCAGCGCCGTGACCGCCGCCACGTCGAGGGGCTCGGCGCCGTCGCGGGCGGTGTCCTCGAGCAGGGCGATGAAGCGGGACATGTGGGTCCCCTTCTGGTCCTCGGGCAATGCCACGTACAGCGCGAAGTTGCCGACCGCCGGCTGGATCGTGCCGCTGGCCGTGCGCCAGCGCACCGGGTAGCGCACCCCTTTGACGCCCACGCGCTGGATCGCCAGCCGGCGCTCGTCCAGGCTCCCCTGGACGTCGGGCATCTGACCGGTGAGAGGCACGTTCGCATCGCGTGTGTTCATGAAGGCTCCGGATAGCGGAAAAACTGAAAAAGTGAAAACCCGCGGGCACGCAGACCCGCGGCGAACAGGATGCGACTATGCCAGTCCTGCGGATATTTCGCCGGCGGGCGAACCATTAAGCGGCGCCGCTGACCACCAGCTTGGGCGCAACTGGAATCAGATCGCCGAACCGCTCGCGAACCCTGCGCTCGACGCCCGCGGCATCCAGCGCCTCCAGCCGCAGCAGCTGCGCCTGCTCGCCATGGTCGACAAAATGATCCGGCAGACCGAGATGAAGCAGCGGCATGGACAGGCCCAGGGCTGCCAGTGATTCGGCGACCGCACTGCCGGCACCGCCCGCCACGACATGTTCTTCGACCGTGACGAGTGCGTCGTGGGTTGCCGCGAGTTCTTTCAGCATCGCCTCGTCGATCGGCTTGACCCAGCGCATATTGACCACCGTCGCCCCCAGCGCCTCGCCGGCAGCCAGCGCCGGCGCCAGCATCGTGCCGAAGGCCAGAAGCGCGATCCGCCTGCCTTCGCGGCGCCGCTCGGCCCGGCCCATCGGAATCGCGGTGAACTCGCGCACCACCGCGGCACCCGTGCCGGCGCCGCGCGGGTAGCGCACCGCGCTGGGTCCGTCGTGCTGGAAGGCGGTGTAGAGCATCTGGCGGCACTCGTTTTCGTCCGAGGGGGCCAGGATCACCATGTTCGGGATGCAGCGCAGGTAGGCGTAGTCGAAGGCGCCGGCATGGGTGGCGCCATCGGCCCCCACGAGACCGGCGCGGTCGAGCGCGAAGACGACCGGCAGGTTCTGCAGGGCGACGTCGTGGATCAGCTGATCGTAGCCGCGCTGCAGGAACGTGCTGTAGATGGCGACCACCGGCTTCAAGCCTTCGCAGGCCATGCCGGCCGCGAAAGTGACCGCATGCTGTTCGGCGATGCCGACATCGAAGTAGCGGCGCGGAAAGCGCTTCTCGAACTCGACCAGGCCCGAGCCCTCGCGCATGGCCGGCGTGACCGCCATCAGCCGGCTGTCCTGGGCCGCCATGTCGCAGATCCAGTCCGAAAACACCTGGGTGAAGGTCGGCTTGGGCGGCGTGGCCGGCTTCTGGATGCCCTGGCTGGGATCGAACTTGCCCGGGCCGTGATACAGGACCGGATCGGCCTCGGCCAGCTTGTAGCCCTGACCCTTGCGGGTGACGATGTGCAGGAACTGCGGTCCGCGCAGTTCGCGCAGGTTGTGCAGGGTGGGAATGAGCGACTCGAGGTCATGGCCGTCGATCGGCCCGACATAGTTGAAGCCGAATTCCTCGAACATCGTGCCGGGCACGACCATGCCCTTGGCGTGCTCCTCGAACCGGCGGGCCAGTTCGAACACGGGCGGCACCTTCGAGAGCACCGCGCGGCCGACATCGCGGGCCTTGGCGTAGAACTGACCGGACATCAGCCGCGCCAGATAGCGGTTCAGGGCCCCGACCGGCGGCGAGATCGACATGTCGTTGTCGTTCAGGATCACCAGCAGATCGATGTCCGGGGTGACCCCGGCATTGTTCATCGCCTCGAAGGCCATGCCGGCCGACATCGCGCCATCGCCGATCACGGCCACGTGGCGGCGCCGCCCCGGCCCCTGGTTGTCGCCCTGGTGCCGCGAGGCGACCGCCATGCCGAGCGCCGCCGAGATCGAGGTCGAGGAATGGGCCGTGCCGAAGGTGTCGTATTCGGACTCGCTGCGCCGGGGAAATCCGGAAATGCCGCCGTACTGGCGCAGGGTCTGCATCCGGTCGCGACGACCGGTGAGGATCTTGTGCGGGTAGCTCTGGTGGCCGACGTCCCAGACCAGGCGGTCGCGCGGGGTGTCGAAGACGTAATGCAGCGCGATCGTCAGCTCGACGGTGCCCAGGTTCGACGACAGGTGCCCGCCGGTGCGGGCCACCGATTCGAGCACGAACGCGCGCAGCTCATGGGCCAGCGTGCGCAGCTGCGCCCGGTCCAGCCCGCGCAGATCCTGCGGACTGGCGATGCGTTCGAGCAGGGGAAAGGTTCCGTGAGTCAAGACTGCCTCAGCACGATGAGTTCAGCGATTTCGCCCAGCCGGCGGGCACGCGGGCCCAGCACGGCCACCGCCTCGCGGGCCTGAATCAGCAGAGTGTCTGCCAACCGGCGCGATGCCGCCAGTCCCAGCACCGACACATAGGTCGGCTTGCCCTGCTCGGCGTCCTTGCCGGCGGTC
>DAONCJ010000632.1:0-2804 GCA_035401985.1 Burkholderiaceae bacterium
GCCGGGCGGGATGATGCCGATCGACTGTCCTTCGAGCACCGGAAAGGGCATGGCGCCGAAGTCGAGCACGATGTGATGCGTGTCGTACTCGCGGCCCACTTCGGTGACGCGCACATTGCCGGCCACCGTGGCGGTGATGCTGTGTTCGGCTGCCTTCGGGCCGTACAGGTTGGTATAGGCGTGGGCCGCGGACCACGGCGGCACCGTGGCGCCGTAGCGCGCGCTGTCGAAGGCGGCTGACGCACCCGGCTCGGCGAGGGATGCGGGCTGGCTGCCGGTGGTTGCCTCGGGCGAGGCTGCCGGTGCTTGGGCAGGATCGATCCCCTCGGCGGCCAGCTCCTCGGGGCTCAGTTCGGCGGGCAGTTCGTCCCACTCCAGTTGCACATCGATGCTGTAGGCCCTGACCCTTGGCATCGTTCGCCAGTTGTCGATCGAGCCGGTCGGGCAGGGCGGCACGCAGGCCATGCACTGGTCGCACTTCGACGGATCGACCACGTAGTTGCGCGAGTCGTGGGTGATCGCGCCCACGGGGCAGGTCGCCTCGCAGGTGTTGCACCGGATGCAGATCTCCGGATCGATCAGATGCTGGCGCACGATGGCGCCCTCGGCCACTGCATTCATGGAACCCGTCCCCCGCCCCTGGCGCCGGCAGAATCAGTTGAAGCGGATGTACTCGAATGTCACCGGCTGGCGGTTGATGCCGATCATCGGCGGCGCGATCCAGTTGGCGAACTTGCCCGGCTCGACGACGCGGCCCATCAGGCTGCCGACGAACGCGCGGTCTTCGGCGCTGGGCAGCCATTGCCCGATTTTCGCATTCCATTCGGCTTCAGTGATCACCCGGCCCTCGGGCGACACCTTCACATGCTTGAGCGTGCCGATGTTGCGATGGAACGCCTTGTGCGGCACCTTGAGCCGGAACGGAATGCCGGCCTTGTCGATGACCTTGTTCCAGCGCTCGACGCCGCCCACCGAGTCCTTGATGAAGTCGTCGCGCAGCACCTCGTTCAGGGCGTTGAGCATCGGCACCTCGCGCTCGACCAGCTGGTCGCCTTGAACGGCCAGCACCTTGTAGGTCTGACCCTTGAGCACGTGATCATCGGTGCGCTTGCCTTCTTCGTAGCGGCCCTTCAGGCCGGTCGAATAGAAGGTGGCGGCGTTGCTGGATTCATCGGCGCCGAACAGGTCGATGGTGACGCTGAAATGGAAATTCAGATAGCGCTGCAGCGTGGGCAGATCGATGACGCCGGCGGCGCGCAGCTTGACCGGATCGTCGGTCTTCAGCTCGTTCATCATCTGGCAGGTGCGCTGGATGATGCGCGAGATCCCGCTCTCGCCGACGAACATGTGGTGCGCTTCTTCGGTCAGCATGAACTTCGTCGTGCGCGCGAGCGGATCGAAGCTGCTCTCGGCCAGCGCGCACAGCTGGAACTTGCCGTCGCGGTCGGTGAAGTAGGTGAACATGAAGAAGCTCAGCCAGTCGGGCGTGGGCTCGTTGAAGGCCTCGAGGATGCGCGGGTTGTCCTGCTGGCCGCTGCGCCGCTGCAGCAGGGCCTCGCCCTCTTCGCGGCCGTCGCGCCCGAAGTGCTTGTGCAGCAGATAGACCATCGCCCACAGGTGGCGGCCTTCTTCGACATTCACCTGGAACAGGTTGCGCAGGTCGTACTGGCTGGGAGCGGTGAGGCCCAGATGACGCTGCTGCTCGACCGAGGCCGGCTCGGTGTCGCCCTGGGTGACGATGATGCGGCGCAGGTTGGCGCGGTATTCACCGGGGATGTCCTGCCAGGCCGCTTCGCCCTTGTGATCGCCGAAGTGGATCTTGCGGTCGCGCTCGGCCGGGTTCAGGAAGATGCCCCAGCGGTAGTCGGGCATCTTCACATGGCCGAACTGTGCCCAGCCTTGCGGGTCGACGCTGATGGCGGTGCGCAGATACACATCGAAGTTCTGTGATCCGTCGGGACCCATGTCGTTCCACCAGCTCAGGTAGTTCGGCTGCCACTGCTCCAGCGCGCGGGCGAGGGTGCGGTCCTCGCTCAGGTTGACGTTGTTCGGGATTTTTTCGCTGTAGTTGATGCTCGACATGGTCGTCTCCGTGGCGGATTCAGGATTCTGTGCCGGTTTCGGCGTCTACACGCGGTTCCAGTCGAAGGCGGCCTTGTCGCCCTTGCCATAGACCTTCAGCGCACCCTTGTCGCCGACCGCGTTGGGCCTCTGGAAGATCCAGTTCTGCCACGCGGTCAGGCGCCCGAAAATGCGGGTGAACATGTTCTCGGGACCATTGAAGCGCAGATTGGCCTCCAGGCCCGTGAGCGCGTCGGGCGACATCGACGCGCGTTCTTCGATGGCGATGCGGACTTCATCGGCCCAGTCGATGTCGTCGGGATTGCTGGTGACCAGCCCCAGCGCGTGGGCCGCGTCGGCATCGAGCGGCTGGCCGGCACGAGCGCGCACCGCGTCCAGAGCCGGCTGCTCGTCGTAGAAGCGGCGCGCCAGACGGCTTTGGCCGGTCACCATCGGATACAGACCGAAATTGGTGTCGGCCACGGTGATCGTCGGTGCGCGGGCGGGCTCGTCCGGCAGAGCCAGGTGGTAGATGCGGTCGCAGGTCAGGGCCAGCTCGAGGAAGCTGCCCGCGAAGCACGAGCCCGGTTCGATCAGCGCAAAGAGGCTCCGTGACGAGACATCGAGCCGGCTGAAGGTGCGGCGCAGGAGTCCGATCGTTTCGCGCACCAGCCAGTGATCGCGGTGAGCCATCAAGGTGGCGTCCATGGCCAGCACGGCCGCGCTGGTGCCCTCGGTGCGGA
>DAONCJ010000633.1:0-2797 GCA_035401985.1 Burkholderiaceae bacterium
ACCGGGAGCCGGCCCGCAGGGTCAGGGTCCCCGAGACCCTCGACCGCAGGGCCAGCGCCCTGACGCCGGCGGGACCCCGACGCCGGAGGTCCAGAGCCAACCGACGCCAGCTGACCGGCCACCCGAACAGGGAGCCGCTCACCCGGCCGCCATCGCCTCGTCCCCGCGCCCTGCCCTGCAGGATCCGCGCGTTCAGGGTTTGCCGCCCCGGCCTGCGGCTCCGGCACCGGCTCCCGTGCAGACTGACGGCCGCAGCGAAGACGCGCGTCCGGACAGCACCCGCCCGGACAGCCCGGACGCGCCGCAGAGCTGACGAACCGAAGGGGTCGGCCGGGCATCCGCCCGACCCCGTCTCTCAGGTCACCGATCGGAGCTTCCATGCCCCATGTCACCACCCCGGACGGCGTCAACCTCTACTACGAGGAGACCGGCACGGGCACGCCCATCGTGTTCGTTCACGAGTTTCTCGGCGAATACCGGAGCTGGGAGGCGCAGATGCGCCATTTCTCGCGCCGCTATCGATGCATCGCGTTCAACGCGCGCGGTTACCCGCCCTCGGACGTGCCCCAGGACGCGGAACAGTATTCGTTCGAGCATCAGCGCGCCGGCATCCTGGCCGTGCTCGATGGCCTGGGCATCGAGCGGGCGCATCTGGTCGGCCTGTCGATGGGCGCGTTCGCCAGCTTCTACTTCGCGATGAAGTGGCCACAACGCGCGCTGTCGGTCACGCTGGCCGGCATCGGCTCGGGTTCGATGGCGGCGTCGCGCGAGCAGTTCAAGCACGAAGCGCTCAGCAACGCCGATGATCTCGTCCGCACGGGCTGGATCGAAGGCGCCGAACGGCGCGCGATCACGCCGACCCGGGTGCAGTTGCTCAACAAGAGCCCGCGCGCCTTCGCCGAATTCATCGGCCTGCTGCGCGAGCATTCGGCGCTCGGATCGGCCAACACGCTGCGCGGCTACCAGGCGCTGCGACCGTCGCTGTCCGACTTCACGGCCGAGATGGCTGCCTGCAGCGTGCCGGCGCTGATCATCTGCGGCGACGAGGACGAGCCCTGCGTCGATGCGTCGGTGATGCTCAAGCGCGCCATGCCTTCGGCCGGCCTGGTCTTCATGCCGCAGACCGGCCACGCCTGCAATCTCGAAGAGCCCGATCTCTTCAATGCGGCCTGCGAACGGTTTTTCCATCAGGTCGAGTCCGGTCAGTACCGGATGCGCGACCCGCGCGCCTCCGGCGGACGGATGCTTTGAGAACACGATGAGCGATGACACCCTGACCATGCTGGCCGACGCGGCTGCCGCGTTTGCCAAACCCGATGCCCGGCGCGTGCGCGCGCTGCGCGGCAGTACCGACGGCTACGACCGCGCCGTGTGGCGCCAGATGGCCGAACTCGGCTGGCTGTCGATCCAGGTGCCCGAGGCGCAGGGCGGCCTGGGACTTGGCCTGGCCGCCAGTGCGACGGTCGCCACACGCGTCGGCTATGCGGCCTTTCCGGAGCCCTTCGTCAGTGCCGCCGTCATGGCCCCCTGGTGCCTGGCCCGGGCACGGGCCGGCTCCTGCGGCGAACGCGCGCTGCAAGGCGTGGTCGCCGGCGACTGCGTGGCGGTGCTGGCGTGGCAGGCCGATGCCGGCAAGCTCGAGATCGATGCCTGCGGCGTCAGCGCGCGCGGCACCCCGGCCGGAGCCGTGCTGTCCGGCTCGAGCCGCTTCGTGCTGCCTGCCAGCGCCGACGCCTTCATCGTGGCCGCAAAAGGGCCACAGGGCCTCGCCTTGTACTGGGTGCCCCGAACCAGCAAGGGCCTTCAGGTCCGCGCCGAACCCTGCGCGGACGGCGGCGCCAGCGGATGGCTGAGCCTTGCGGACGTCGAGCTGCCCGACGAGAACCGCCTCACCGACAGCGACGCCAGCGACCTGCTTCGCGATGCCATCGATGTCGGCACGGTGGCGGTCAGCGCCGAACTCGTCGGCCTGATGGACCGTGCGCTCGAAATGACGCTGGACTACCTGCGCACGCGCAAGCAGTTCGGCAAGCCGATCGGCAGCTTCCAGGCGCTGCAGCACCGCTCGGTGGACATCTGGATCCAGCGTCAGCTGGCCCGCGCTGTGGTCGATGCCAGCGTGCGCACGCTCGACTCCCCCGCCAGCACCGCGGCGGCGCGAACCCTGGCGGCCAGCAGCGCCAAGGCGCGCGCCTCGCATGCGGCGCTGCTGCTGTGCAACCAGGCCATCCAGCTGCACGGCGCCATAGGCTTCACCGATGAATACGACCTGGGCCTGTACGTCAATCGCGCGCTGACCCTGTCGGCGTGGATGGGCAATGGCGCAGAGCACCGCCGCCGCTGGGGTGCGCTGAGTTCAACGATTTCGACGAGTACCCGCTGATGACCGCCTCAACCGACTTCCGCTATGGCGTCCCGCAGGAGCAGGACTGGAACGCGCTGACCGACGATGCGTTCCGTGCGCTGGTCCGCGAAGACTTCGAAACCCACTACCCGGTCGCCCAGCGCTTCCCGCCGCGCCGGCTGCGCTGGTCCGAGAACAAGGACTGGTACCTGCGCCTGGCCGCCAAGGGCTGGATCGCGCCGGCCTGGCCGGTCGAATATGGCGGCATGGGTCTGTCGCCCTCGAAGCTGCTGGTCTACTTCGAGGAGCAGGAACGCTGCGGCATGATGCGCTTCCAGGACCACGGTGTGCTGATGGTCGGCCCGGTGCTGATGAAGTACGGCACCGAGGCGCAGAAGCGCCAGTACCTGCCGGGCATCCTGTCCTGCGAGAACCTCTGGTGCCAGGGCTACT
>DAONCJ010000634.1:0-2794 GCA_035401985.1 Burkholderiaceae bacterium
CCTCGGCGCCCTTCGCATCGAAGGCGGCCAGCCGCTTGTCCACCTGCTCGATCAGCGACGTCAACGGCGCGTCGTGCGCGCCACCGGTCTGGGTCAGGCGGTAGCGCAGCTCACCCGACTGCCCGAGCAGCGGCAGCAGTTCGGCGATCAGCGCAACACCGGCCCGCTCCTTGCGCGACGAGTCGATCCCCGCATTGACCGCCCGCACGAAAATGAAGGCCAGTTGCGCGACCACAAGCATGAACACCAGCGAAATGATGGCGGCCTTGCTCATGAAGGTCATGCTGCGGAAGATCCGCACACCGATCGCCCAGATGCCGTGATGCCTGAAGATGCCGAGCACCCCGGACGGGTCGGACGCGCGGACCGGGCGCTGGGCCCTCGATGAATTCACGTTGATTCCCTTTTCATGGACACCTGCCGATCCCGGCCGGGATCGGCCCCGCTCAAGGCTTGCTGGCGTTGATCGAGCGCAGATACGACACCAGGTCGCCGATCTGTTCGTTGGTCAGTTCGGCATCCCAGGCCGGCATGAACTCCGATCGGGCCACCGCGCTGCCGCCCTTGCGGATGATCAGCCCGTAGTACGCGTCGTTCTTGTCGCTGGTCCGCAGGTTGGCCGGCTTCGGGTTGTACAGGCGCGCCGCCCGGCCATTGCCGTCGGCGTTGAAGCCGTGGCAGGTCACGCAATAGTTCGCGTACACCAGACCGCCGCGGAAGGTGGCGGCCTCGGCACTGTCCTTGGGCAGCAGCGCTCCCTGCGGCGCGCGCGGATCGACCGGCGCCTGCGCCTGCGATGCGGCGCCGAGCAACAGTCCGGCCGCAAGCGCGGCCGCGTGAATGCAACCGACGATCGAGGGCCTCAAGGCGTGACCTCGATGTCCAGGCGCATGTCGGGATGAACCGCGCATTCGACTTCGATCTTGCCGGCCTTGTCGAAGGTCACGCTCTTGGCGCCGCCGTTGCCGAATGAGCCGAGGTCGAAGCTTTTTGCCGGGGACAGCGAAAAAACGTTGTGCGCAAAGCTGTCGTCATTGACGAACTTGACGCTGTCACCGGTCTTCACCGTCAGCTTCTTGATCGAGAAGGCCTTGTTCTTCTGGCTGACGACGTGCTCGGCGGACAGGGCCGGTGTGGCGGCAACGAGGCCGGCGAGGCCCAGGGCCACGGTGAGGAGTCGAGAGGTCTTCATCTGTTCTTTTCCTTGTTGAAATCGACCGCCATGAATGCGCCATTGGGAATGGCACGGCGGTCAGTCATGGTGCTCTGCAGAAAACTATGCCCTTCTTATCGGCGGGCGAGGCGCGGAATTGAGCTAAAGAATCGGCGGTTTCGGTCGTTATAAGCAGACCCGAGAGCCGTTCAGCAACCGCAGCCCCTCCGACAGGCCATGAAGATCCGACCCAGTGAGATCACCCCCGAACGCGTCTGGCGCGAGCGCCGCCATCTGCTGCGCGGCGCACTCGGCACTGCCGTGATCGGCACGGCAGGCCTGGGCCGCACGGTCGGCGCCGAGGGCGGCGAGACGCCCAGCACGCTCGAGCAGATCAGCCGCTACAACAACTACTACGAGTTCTCCAGCAACAAGGAAGTCGTCTGGAAGCTGGCCGAGGAGTTCCGGCCGTCGCCGTGGACGCTGAGCATCGAGGGCGAAGTCGACAAGCCGCGCACCTGGACCGTCGATGAACTGAGCACGCGATTCGGCGCCGAGGACCGGGTCTATCGGCTGCGCTGTGTCGAAGGCTGGTCGATGGTGATCCCGTGGCGCGGATTCCCGCTGGCCGCGCTGCTCAAGGCGAGTCAGCCCAATTCACGGGCGAAGTTCGTCGAATTCACGTCGGTGCTGCGGCCCCAGGAAATGATCGGCCAGCGGCAGGGCGCACTTCGCTGGCCGTACACCGAAGGCTTGCGGATCGACGAGGCCATGCACCCGCTTGCACTGATGGTGACGGGCCTGTACGGCATGCCGCTGCCGACCCAGAACGGCGCGCCGCTGCGGCTGGCCATCCCCTGGAAATACGGTTTCAAGAGCATCAAGGCGGTGACCCGCATTCGGCTGGTCGAGGCGGCCCCGGTCAGCAGCTGGATGCAATCGGCTCCCAGCGAATATGGCTTCTACGCCAACGTCAATCCCGACGTGGCCCACCCGCGCTGGACCCAGCGGCGGGAGGTGCGGATCGGCGAACTGAGCAAGCGGGCGACACTGCCCTTCAATGGCTATGCCGCCCAGGTGGCATCGCTGTACTCCGGAATGGACCTGCAGCGGTACTTCTGATGGGGCCGCCCGAACGCACCCTGGCGTGGCTGGTGAAGCACCACTTCGGCTGGATCCGGACGGGCTGCTTCGTGCTCGGGCTGGCGCCCGCCCTGTGGCTGGCCTGCGAAACGCTGAGCGGATCGCTGGGCATCAATCCGCTGGACCGCCTGCTTCGCTTCACCGGGCGCTGGGCGCTGATCCTGCTGCTGGTCACGCTGGCGGTCAGTCCGGCGCGCCGGCTGTCGATCGCCTGGTCGCGCCATCTGTCCGCGCGCTGGGGTCGGCGGGTGTCCGACTGGAACTGGCTGATCCGGCTGCGCCGCCAGCTCGGCCTGTTCGCGTTCTTCTACGCCGCGCTGCACCTGTCGCTGTATCTGACGCTGGACAGCGGCTTCGATGCGGCAAACCTCATTGCCGACTTCATTGAACGACCGTTCATGCTGGTCGGCCTGGTGGCCTTCGTGCTGATGCTGCCGCTGGCGGCCAGCTCCAATCAGGCCGCGATCCGTCGCCTGGGTCGCCAGTGGCAGCGGCTGC
>DAONCJ010000635.1:0-2793 GCA_035401985.1 Burkholderiaceae bacterium
ATGCCCACTTGAGGAACTGCACGCCCATGGACTTCACCCGCACTGAAGAGCAGTCGCTGATGGTCGAGGCCGCCCGCAAGGTTGGCGAACGATTCGGCCTCGATTACTGGCGCCGCATCGACGAGGAGCAGCGCTTTCCCAGCGAAATGTGGAAGGCGATCGCGCAGGCCGGCCTGTGCGGCGTGGCGCTGCCCGAGTCGGCCGGCGGCAGTGGTCTGGGCATGCTCGACCTGGCGATGGTCATCGAAACGCTGTGCGCCACCGGCGCCGGCGCCACGCTGGGCCAGGTGTTCATGATCAACCCGATCTTCGGCGGGGTGTCGATCAGCAAGTACGGCCAGCCGTGGATGAAGGAGAAGCTGCTGCCGCGCCTGGTGTCGGGCGAGCTCAATTTCTGCATGGCGCTGACCGAACCCGATGCCGGCTCGAACACGCTCGAGATGCGCGCACAGGCGCGCCGGGACGGTGAAGGCTGGCGGATCAAGGGCCAGAAGATCTGGATCACCGCCGTCCCCGATGCCGGCTACATGCTGGTGGTGGCTCGCACACGGCCTTACGACACGAAACGGCGAGCCGACGGCATCAGCCTGTTCATGGTGCCCACCGACCGGGCCGGATTGTCGTTCACGAAGATTCCGAAGCTGGGCACCCACACCCTGAGCTCCTGCAATGTGTATTTCGACGACATGCGGGTCGAGCCCGAAGAGCTCGTCGGGACCGAGAACGACGGCTGGCGTGCCCTGCTCGACGTGCTCAACACCGAACGCATCGTGACGACGGCCGGTCTGGTCGGCACCACCGAACTGGCGATCCGGCTGGCGGTCGATTATGCGAAAGACCGCAAGGTGTTCGGCGACCGTCCGATCGCCGCCTATCAGGCGCTGCAGTTTCCGCTGGCACAGTGCCATGCCGAGAACGAAGCCGCCCGGCTGCTCAACCACCGGGCTGCCTCGCGCTTCGACACCGGGCAGCCGTACGGCAGCGATGCGAACCACGCCAAGCTGCTGGCCGCCCAGACCTGTGCCCGGGCCACCGAGCGCGCGATGCAGACCATGGGCGGCATGGGCTTCGCCAAGGACATGCATGCCGAGCGGCTGTGGCGCGATGCACGGCTGTTCAAGTTTGCGCCGGTGTCCGAGGAGATGGTGCTGAACTACATCGCGATGCACGACCTCGGTCTGGTGCGCGGGTACTGAGCGGCGCTGCCCCGCCATTTCTGAGCGGGGCGTCCCTCAGGACTCCTGCTTCATGCCGATCGCCGGCAGCAGCTCGGCGTAGTACGCGCGCGCCTTGCCCAGTGCCGCGCGGTAGCCCGCGGCCGGCAGCCACTGCGCCACCACTGAGGCACGCAGCAGCTTTTCGCGGGTGTCGGGCTCGACCAGGATCTTCTCGAGCGCGGCACTGGTCGCCTCGACGATCGGACGAGGCGTGCCCTTCGGAAAACCGATGCCCCAGCCGCCGGCCGGCAGTTCGAGCTTTACGCCGGTCTCGGGGATCGCGGGCACGTCCGGCAGATCCGGGTGACGCTTGTCGAAGAACGTGGCCAGCGCCACCGCCTTTCCGTTGCGGGCCAGGCCCAGGCCGACTCCGTCGATGATCAGATCCACCTGTCCGCCGAGGAGTCCGGCCACCAGTTCGCCGGAACCCTTGAACGGCACGTGCAGCATGTCGATGCCGGCATGGCGCTTGAGGATCTCGCCATAGATGTGGCCGGCCGACGCCACGCCTGCCGAGCCCCAGGTCAGCTTGCCGGGCTGGCGCCGGGCCAGAGCGATCAGCTCGGGCAGGCTCTTCACCCCAAGGCCGGTGCGTGCCGTGACGATCGGCACGTAGTCGGCGACCCCGCCGGCGATCTCGAAGCTGTTCAGGTCGAAGCTCAGCTTGCGCAGGTTGGGCAGCACGGTGAAGGTGGTGGCGGTCACCAGCAGCATCGTGTAGCCGTCCGGTTCAGCGCGCGCGGCCGCCTCGCTGCCGACCTGGGTTGTCCCCCCGGGCCTGTTGTCGACGACGATGTTGCCCTTCAGCACATCGCGCAGGCGGTCAGCCAGGATGCGGGCCAGCGCGTCGCTGTTGCCGCCCGGGGGGAAGGGGACGATGAAGCGCACCGCCCGCTCGGGCCAGTGGGCCTGGGCCGAGGCCTGGCCGCCCGCCAGAACGCTGCCGGCAAGGGCAGCTGCGGACATGATCCAGTGGCGGCGGGTCGGCGTGTTTGGCGGGGAGGCGGTGGGGTCAGTGGAATTCACGGCGGACTCCGAAATGCGGAATGGGGGGAGAAGGGCCGCCGACGGGACGGACAACGCGGGCGGACGACGGGATGGGCGAAGGGGGGTGGCTGATGGCGCGATCGACAGTCATTATCGCCCCGCGAATCCGCCGCCGATGTTGCGCGGAAGGCCCGAATGCGGGCTCGCAGGGGGAGGGGGGCTTGGCAAGTCTTATATAAGACATAAAATAGACTACTGTTCCCGGATCACTGCACCCGGCCCGTTCGGGCGAGGGCTCAGCCGCCCCCGGGAGGTTCGTCTCCCCGTCCAACAGGAGTTCCACGATGCTGCAAGCCTATCGCCAACACTCGGCCGAACGTGCCGCCCTCGGTATCCCGCCGCTGCCCCTGTCCGCAGAACAGGTCGCCGAGCTGATCGCCCTGATCAAGAACCCGCCGGCCGGCGAAGAGAGCTTCCTGCTGGACCTGCTCACCTACCGTGTGCCCCCGGGCGTGGACAATGCCGCCAAGGTCAAGGCCAGCTTCCTGGCCGCCGTGGCGCATGGCGAGGTGAAGGTCGGGCTGATCAG
>DAONCJ010000636.1:0-2790 GCA_035401985.1 Burkholderiaceae bacterium
GATGCCTGCCGGCTGGCCAGGTGAACCGCCACCGCGCCGCCCATCGAATGGCCGAAGATGACGCGCTTGCGAGGGTCGGGCTGGCGACGCACGAGTTCGGTCCAGCCCAGATCGGCGTCGGCGTGGATCGACGCCTCGGTGGGCACGAGAGGGCTGCTCTCGCCCCAGCCCCGGTACTCGACCGCGAGCACCGAAAAACCGGCCTCGCGCAGCGCCTGCATCTTGGGGTGGTTGCGATAGAGATTGCGAAAGGTGCCGTGCAGGTACAGCAGGGTGGGGGCCGCCGGATCGGCATGGGGCAGCCACCACATCTGCACTTGCTGCGCCGGTGCGCCGGCCGCATCCCAGTGGACGAACCAGCGCTGGTCCCCCGGCTGCAGGCCGCTGAAGTCTGCCGGTACGGTGCGCGTCGGCCGGTAGATCGCCAGCCGTGTCCGTTCATCGATCGATGTGCACGCGGCCAGCAGGGTCACGGCGGCAAAGCCCAGGGCAAGGGACGCGCCTCGACGAGACATCGACGGCGCTTTCAGTTGAGGTGATAGCCCAGGGTGAACAGCAGCCCCGAGTTGCCGAACACGATCAATTCACTGGCGAAGCGCTTGTAGGTCCAGCCGATCGCTGGCAGCACGACCGGCGCCACGCCGGAGCGGTTGAACGGGATCTTGTCCCGGTATTCGCCCTTGTATCCGTGCAGCACCCCGGCCACCAGCTTGACGTGCATCTCGGGGAAGCGCTCCAGCGGGTGCCAGCGCCGTCCCAGGTACAGCATCTGCGATGGCTGGCCGAACGAGTTGTGGAAGACGGCCGCACCCGCCAGCCAGCCGTCGGCACGGATGCGTTCGACATTGATCAGCTGCTGGGTGTTGTGATGCTCCGGCGATGGACGAAAGTGCCGCGTGTGAACGCTGGTCTGCACATACCAGCGGGCGGTGCCCGGTTCGCCTTGAGCGGCTTCAGTCGTGGCGGACGGGACGGATGAGCCGCCTGCCGAAGCGTCGGTTCCGGTCGGGACGGTGACGGGGGGCGAGGCGGCCGGCGCGCTCTGGGCCCAGGCGGCGCCTGAAGAGAAGACAAGCGCCAGGACACCGGCAGAAGCAAGGATCGATCGGGGCAAGGGGCACCATCAGTGAGACGGGATGTGCTCGATCGACATCCGGTGCCGCGCACTATATCCGCTTGGCGGCTGCGCAGACAGTGCATCGCGTTCCAATGCGCCTCTTGTCCGCTCGCGCGTCGTCCCGCCCTCGCGCAAGCTCTGGCTGCCCTCAGCCGTCCGCGCCGGGGGCCCCCAGTGCCTGGAGCTTGAACCACTCCGCCGTGACCGGGTCGGCCGGAAAGAAACTTTCGATGCGCAGTTCGTGCAGCGTGACGTCGTGCGGCGTTCCCAGGGTCGAGATGGTGGTGAACAGTTCCAACGAGGTGTCGTCGCGGCGCAGTCGCAGCGGCATGAAGGGCAGGTGGCGCGCATCGAGATTCGGCGTGCGCCAGTCGGCCGGCACCCCCTCGATGGACAGCAGGTGCGCAAGCAGCGCACCTGCCGCGCCATCGCCGCCTTCGATCAGCGATTCGCGATGGATCAGCTGCAGCTGATCGGCCGCCACCTGCTCCCAGTTGGCGATGAGCGGACGCAACCCCTGCGGATGGAGCATCATCGTGACCAGGTTGGACGTGCTGCGCAGCGCCGGTGCGCGACGATCCTGCGGACCGAGCAGCCAGTCCAGCAGCCGCAGCGCGGACCCGTTGGCCATCACCAGATTCCACAGCCGGTCCACGACGACGGCGGGAAAAGGCTCCTGCTGCCCGAGCATGTGCTCCAGGGCCTGTCGCACCGGCTGCAGTTCGGGGTCGGACAGGCTGCGTTCGCGATACAGCGGCGCGTAGCCGGCCGCCAGCAGCATCAGATTGCGCTGGCGAAGCGGCACGTCGAGCACCAGTCCTAGCTTCAACACCATTTCCCGGCTGGGCTGCGCCCGGCCGGACTCCATGAAGCTGATATGTCGCTGCGAAATGCCGCTGTCGACGGACAACTGCAGTTGGCTCAGGCTGCGGCGGCCGCGCCAGTGGCGCAACGACTGGCCGAAGTCGCTGCGCACGACGGCGGGAACGAAAGGACTGGCGGCGGACATGAGGGATCCCACTTTATCGGTGGCGCCGGTGCGGCGCCATTACCTGGCACGTCATTGGCGCGGCACTGCGCCAGGCCTAACTTGAAGGCGGACCGATCGGGTCCGCCCGTTCAAGGAGACATGACATGACGAACATTGCGCTGGTTGCCATCACCTGCGGTCTGATCATCGGCTTGGGCGCTCTGGGCGCCTGCATCGGCATCGGCGTGATGGGCGGGCGCTATCTTGAAGGGGCTGCGCGCCAGCCGGAGCTGATGGACCGCCTGCAGGTGAAGATGTTCCTGCTGGCCGGCCTGATCGATGCGAACTTCCTGATTGGCGTGGGCATCGCGATGATGTTCGCTTTCGCCAATCCATTCGCCGGCTGATCGCGGTGTTCGCTCAGGCGCGCTGAGCCCGCCGGCGTGATGACTTGCCCGTCGCGCCACCGGCCCGATTGGCCACTGCGTTGCCGGAAGGTGGCGCGTCGACGGGCTCCTCGGCCAGGGTCGCCAGAATCGGGCAGTCCGGACGCTCGTCTCCGTGACAGCAGCTGACCAGCGCTTCGAGCGTCGCGGTCATGGCCATCAGTTCACGGGTCTTCTGGCGAAGGCTTTGCAAGTGTGCCTGCGCCAGTTCCTTGACCTGGCGACTCGGACGGCTGCGGTCGTGCCACAGTCCCACC
>DAONCJ010000637.1:0-2790 GCA_035401985.1 Burkholderiaceae bacterium
CTGCCCGAGGACATCCTGCAGTTCGTCAACTATCCGACGCGCTTCGACTGCCGCGAGACGACGGCGGCGCTGAAGGGCAGCGGCATCAGCTGCCCGCGACTGCGCGACTATGCCTGGGTGCTGTGGGACTACTGGGAGCGCCATCTCGACCCGGATCTCTTCATCGACCGCACGCTGCGCGGGCAGGTGGCCGGCAAGGTGGTGCTGATCACCGGCGGTTCGTCGGGCATCGGACTGGCGGCCGCGGCGAAGGTCGCCGAGGCGGGGGCGATCACCATCGTCTGCGGACGCGACGAGGAGAAGCTGGCCGAGGCGCGCAAGCACATCGAGGATCTCGGCCATCAGCTGGTGACGTTTTCGGTCGACCTGGCCAACATGGAGGACACCGACCGCATGGTCAAGTGGCTGGTCGAGACTTACGGCGGCGTCGACGTTCTGGTGAACAACGCCGGCCGCTCGATCCGGCGCGGCATCGAGAACAGCTACGAGCGGTTCCACGATTTCGAGCGCTGCATGCAGCTCAACTACTTCGGTGCGCTGCGGGTCACGATGGGACTGCTGCCCGGGATGCTGGCCAAGCGCCGCGGTCATGTGATCAACATCTCGTCGATCGGCGTACTGACCAATGCGCCGCGTTTTTCAGCCTATGTGGCTTCAAAGGCGGCACTCGACGCCTGGACGCGCTGCGCCTCGTCCGAGTTCGCCGATGTCGGCGTGAAGTTCACGACGATCAACATGCCGCTGGTCCGCACGCCGATGATCGCGCCGACCGGCCTGTACAACAACGTCCCGACGCTTTCGCCTGAAGAGGCGGGTGATCTGATCGTCGAGGCGATCGTTCACAAGCCCGTGCGCATTGCGACCCGGATGGGTGTGTTCGGTCAGGTGCTGCATGCGGTCATCCCGCGCGTCGCCCAGATCGTCATGAACACCTCGTTCCGGATGTTCCCCGACTCCGACGCCGCGAAGGGCAAGGAAGGCGGCCGCAAGGCGCAGCTCAGTGCCGATCAGATTGCGTTCCAGCAGCTGATGCGAGGGATCCACTTCTGATCCTTGCCGGGTCCTCGCGCGGGGTGTCCAGCGCCTCGCCGACCAGCGACCAGACGGTGCGGTCGAAGGCGAGGCTCAGGTGCCCGATGGCGGCCAGTTCATGCGTGCGCTGCGCGTAAGGCAGTGTCTGGTCGGATTGCGGCGCCACGATGTTGTCGTGGTGGCTGAGGATGACGGTGGTGCAGGGCAGGGATGCCGGGCCCTGCGCCGCTTCGTCCGCGGCCAGCGCCCTCAGCCACTCGCTGTCCGGGCGCATCTGGCGGGCATTGTGTCCGTGGCCCAGCCGTGCATGGAAGGTGCCGTGGTGCGGCGTGCCGATCGACACCATCACGCTGACGTGCTTGCCGCCGTGCCGGCGCACATAGGCCCGCGCCGCCAGTCCGCCCATGCTGTGACCGACAAGCGCCACCGCTGAAGCGCCGGTGCGCGCCTGCAGCGCGGCGACCGCGGCTTCGATGGCCGGCACATAGTCGTCGATCGAACCCAGCACCGGTTCGAGGTCGACCGCCGCCAGCGGATGGCCGCGTGCGTTCAGCCAGCGGGCCAGCGGCCGCCAGAGCTGCCGGTTGCAGAGGAAGCCGTGGATCAGCAGCACGGGTGTCCTGCCCGGGCGGCCCGGGTTGAGTTCGCCGGGCAGGGGCCTGGGCGCAAGCCACGGCTGAATGACCTGAAAGACCAGCACCGAGTCGCGCCACTCGCGCAGGAACAAGCCCGTGGCGGCGGCCGGACCGAGGCGCTGGGGCGCGGGCGTGGGGCTGCCCGCCCATGCGGCGAGCGCGAAATCGAACGCGATGATCGCGCCGTGGACGAGCAGCGGCGTGGCCAGGCCGATGGCCACGGCGCCCGCCACCGGCAGGCCGCCGACTGCCAGGCGCCAGGCAATCGCCCCAGCGCCGATCAGCTCCACAATGGTCAGGATTCTCAGCCAGCGGGCAAGCATCGAAAGGTGGTCCTCGAAATGGCGGATCACGGAAAGCAACAGCCTGGAGCCGCCGCACTCATCTGGCCCCGCCGAGCCTGCGTGGCTCAGCCTGGGGGCGGGTAACATGAAGGTGTCATGAGCACATCCTCCGATGCGGGCCGGCGGCTGAGCGAGGCGGCCGCGCAAGTGTCCTCCATGCGTCGCGCGATCGCCGCCGATCCCTCGCTGCGGCAGTGGGCCCAGGCCGTGAAGCACTGGCAGGCCGCGCGTCTGGCCGTCACCCATGCCGACCTCCTGGCCGCTCCCGGCACCCGCGCAGCGGCCCGTTTCTTCCTGGATGACCTGTACGGCGCGAAGGATTTCTCGCGCCGCGACACCGAACTGATGCGTCTGGTGCCCACGATGGCCCGCCTGCTGCCCGAACGCGCGCTGGCTACAGTGGCCGACGCGGTCGAACTGGACGCCTTGTCCGAACGCTTCGATGAAGCGATGGCCCGGCTGCTGCGCCGCACGTCGGAGCGTGAGATTGCCGAGGCGGACTACGCCAAGGCATTCCGGCAGGCGTCCACCCAGGCGCAGCGCGAACATCAGCTCGATCTGGTGATGCGGATCGGCCATTCACTCGAAGGTCTGGTCAGGCACCCGCTGATCGGTCGGCTGCTCGGGGCGATGCAGGCGCCCGCGCGTCTGGCCGGGCTGCAGGAGATGCACGATTTCCTGGCGCGGGGGTTCGGTGCCTTCAAGGGCATGCCCTCGAGCTCGGTCTTCCTCGGGCAGATCGATCGCCGCGAGCGCGCCATCATGGCCCGCATCTTCGC
>DAONCJ010000638.1:0-2788 GCA_035401985.1 Burkholderiaceae bacterium
CCTTCGAGGCGCACCGGGCGGGCTGACCGGGGCAGTCACCAGCTGCAGCGTTGCCAGCTTCAGCGCTGCCTGCTGCGGGGCTGCCTGCTGCTGGCTGCACGCTGCTGCGGTTGCCCGCAGCCGTCAGTCGCGCGGCACCGCGCCCACCAGCGGACGCTTCTCGAGCGTCCACTGATGCAGCGATCCATCGTAGAGCCGGGCCTCGCGGTTCCCCAGCAGCTCCGACAAGAGAAACCAGGGGCCGGATGACAGATGGCCGCTGTTGCAATAGGTGATGGCCGGCGCGTCGGGATCGATGCCCTGGCCCTTGAGCAGGCCGCGATAGGTGGCCGCGCTCATGAACTTGAGCGCACCCGAGCTCTGCTTCACCACCAGTTCGGTCGGGAACAGGCGGGCGCCTTCCAGATGGCCATAGGCGGACACGTAGTCGCGCTTGATCAGCCCATGGAACTGACGCGCATCGCGTGAATCGACCAGTGTCGCCGACCTCGATGAGATCGCCCGGGTGACGTCATCCGAACCGGCGGCGTACCGGTCGCTGCGGTCGGCCGTGGCCAGCCAGCTGCCCGTGCGGACAGGCGCCGCATCGACGCGATACGGGCGTCCCTCGATCAGCCAGGCGGCCATTCCGCCGTCGAGCACCGCGATGTCGTCTTCGCCATAGACCTTGAACTGCCAGTACACCCTGAGCACGTCATCGATGTCGGCCACGTCGGTGCCCACGGACACCAGCACGATCGGCCTGCCCGCATCGATGCCCGCTGCCTGGACCGCCTTCTGGAAATCCGCCTTCTCAGGAATCATGTACTTGACGGTGACTCCGGCGATGACCCGATCGGTGCGCATGTTCTTCATGTCGATCAGCCGCGAGCCGGCGATGTGACCACCGACCTCGGACAGCGTCTTGCGACCGGTCTTCGCATCGGTCTCGAATTCGGGTTCGCTCTGGTAGATCTGCGGCCGCGAGCGCACATCGACGATCTGAACCTTGTCCAGATTGGCGGCAAGCCACTGGGTGTCGACGATCGGTCCTGGCAGCGGGCCGGCAGCGGCCAGCTCGACAACAAGGCTTGCTGCAAATGCCATCAGGCAACGGACAAGGCGACTCATGAATGCTCTCCTGCAACAGCCATCGGTGGACGGGCCCACCCGGCCGCGCGGGCCAGATGATGCTCGAGTGAAATGCGGGTCTCGGTGATGACATCGACCGAGCGATCGTCGAAGAATGACTCTGCGTCGACATGCGCAAGACGGCGGCGCACGACGGCATCACGGCGCCGCAGCAGCGCGGCGATCGTGCCTCCGTGCAGGACCGTCATCGCGGTCAGCCACTCGCCCACGGGCGCCATCCGCCCGCGCGCTTGCGGCGCGAAGCGCGTCAGCGCCGCGATGGCGGTGTCGGCGTCGGCCCACGCACCGCCCGTCACCCAGCGGTTGGTGACGAACCATCGCAGCGGCAGGCCGCGCGCATCGAGCGACAGCGCGACCAGGTGCATGAAGTCGGCCGGGCCATCGTTCAGCCGCGTGAACAGGTGGAAGTGTCCATGCTCGGCGGCGGGACTGCGCAGCGAGCCGTGCGCGTGATAGTAGAACTGGCTGGCGTTGTGCGTGTCGATCACGTCGTGACGCGGATGGTGACGCCACGGCTCCAGCGCCGTCGCACCCGCCAGCGCCGCCTGGGCCATGCCGAGGCCGCGCTGCGCGTAGCGCATCTGCACCGCCACCACGCGCTCGGCCGCTTCGCGCACGCGATCCACCGTGCCTCAGCCCTTGCGGGGCGCTGCCGGCTCGGCCGGCGCGCAGGGGTTCTCGCCGGTCTTCTTCTTTTTCTTTTTCGCCGGACCGCATGGGTTGGAGGGACCACAGGGATTGCCCGCCTTGCCCGGCGCGGGCGCATCGGCCTTGGGCTGAGCCGGCGGATCGGCCGCGCGCACGGGGGCGGCGGGCGCCAGCATCGACAAGGCGAGCAGGAACGCGGGCAGTGTGTCGGCGAGCGGGCGGCGGCGGGAATGGCGTGAGGTCATCGGAGGCCTTTGAAAGTCGGCGGATTGGAGTTGAAGGATCGGTTCGGGGAAGCGTTCAGTGCTCGGCGCGTCAGCGGAGACTGGTCAGCGAATCAGCGGGTCAGCGCCTCATCGGCACCTTCGACCGCTTCTTCAGCCGTGACCGGCCCGCGGCGGCCGCGCTCCATGCGCGATCCGAGCACGAACACACCAACCAGCGCCGCCACCAGGGCAGCGATGACCCAGACATCGGAAACCCCGAGGGCCTCGCCGAAGGTGTCTCCACCGGCGATTTCGCCCAGTGCCAGCAGACGCTCGACCGCGGGCCCGTACAGCCCGGCAAACACGACGGTGCCAAGCAGCAGGCCGACGAGAAACAGCAGTGCGTCCAGACGGCCGGAGAACAAGCCGACCACCGAGGTGCCGGGACAGTAGCCACCCACGGCAAAGCCCGCACCGACCAGCGCACCGCCGATGGCAGCCGCGATTACGAAGGACCCGGGCACGAACAGCGCGTCGGCTTCGATGAAACCGAAAATCCGCAGAGCCCACAGACCGGCCGCGGCCACGACGATGGCCGTGAACATCACCTTGAACACCGACCAGTCGGTCAGGCGGAACTGCGCCGTGAGTTTGCAGGGGCTGCCAAAGCCGGCGTTCTCCAGCACATAGCCGAACAACACGCCGCACACCAGGCCGGCCACCATGCCGCTATCGTTCAATGGAAACATCTCAGACTCCCCGCACGATGCGGCTGACGACCAGCCCCACCGCGAAAAACAGGC
>DAONCJ010000639.1:0-2785 GCA_035401985.1 Burkholderiaceae bacterium
AACGAGATGGGCCTTGGACCCACCGCCAAGCCGGTCAAGTCGGCCCGCGTGGTCGGCGACGTGCTGGGCCGCTTTCACCCGCATGGCGACACGGCGGCCTACGATGCGCTGGTGCGCATGGCGCAGGACTTCACGCTGCGCTACCCGCTGATCGACGGACAGGGCAACTTCGGCTCACGCGATGGCGATGGTGCGGCGGCGATGCGCTACACCGAGGCGCGGCTCACGCGCTTTGCCAGGCTGCTGCTCGACGAGATCGACGAGGGCACGGTCGACTTCGTGCCCAACTACGATGGCTCGGCCCAGGAGCCGCGTCAGCTGCCCGCGCGCCTGCCGATGGTGCTGCTCAACGGCGCCTCGGGCATTGCCGTGGGCCTGGCCACCGAGATTCCGCCGCACAACCTGCGCGAGGTGGCCGCGGCGGCAGCGCAGATGGTCCGTGATCCCGAGACCGATCTCGAGCAGCTGCTCACGCTGCTGCCCGGACCTGACTTTCCCGGCGGTGGCCAGATCATCTCGCCGGCCTCCGACATCCGCGACATCTATGCCGGCGGCCGCGGATCGCTCAAGCTGCGGGCCCGGCACAGCATCGAAGACATGGCGCGCGGGCAGTGGCAGCTGGTCGTCAACGAGCTGCCGCATGGCGTGTCGACCCAGAAGGTGCTCGAGGAGATCGAGGAGCTCACCAACCCCAAGATCAAGGCCGGCAAGAAGTCGCTCAGCCCCGAGCAGCTCCAGGTCAAGCAGCTGGTGCTGGGCGTGCTCGATGCGGTGCGCGACGAGTCCGGGCGCGACGCGCCGGTGCGCCTGGTGTTCGAGCCCCGGACCTCGCGGATCGACCAGCAGGAACTGCTGACGGTGCTGCTGGCGCACACCAGTCTCGAAAGCAATCTTGCGGTCAATCTGGTGTGCATCGGCATCGACGGACGCCCGCGCCAGAAAGGACTTGTCGCGGTCCTGCGCGAATGGGCCGAGTTCCGTCTCGAGACCGTCACCCGCCGCACCCGCCACCGCCTGGCCAAGGTCGATGACCGCATTCACATCCTCGAGGGCCGGCATCTCATCCTGCTGCACATCGACGAGGTGATCCGCATCATCCGCGAGGCCGACGATCCCAAGGCGGCGCTGGTCGCCCGCTTCGGCCTGAGCGAGCGGCAGGTGGAAGACATCCTCGAGATCCGGCTGCGCCAGCTGGCGCGGCTCGAGTACCTCAAGATCGAGCAGGAGCTGACGGAGCTCAAGGCTCAGAAGGGTTCGCTCGAATCGCTGCTGGCCAGTCCGGCGACGATGCGCCGCCAGGTCGTGCGCGAGATCGAGCAGGATGCCAAGCAGTATGGCGACGAGCGCCGCACGCTGATCGAAGAGGCGCGCCGCGTGGTGCTCGAGGTCAAGGTCGTCGAAGAGCCGGTCACCGTGATCGTGTCGAACAAGGGCTGGGTCCGTTCGCGACAGGGCCACGGGCATGATGCGTCGCTGTTCACCTTCAAGGCGGGAGACGGCCTGGCTGGCGCCTTCGAGGTCAGCACGACCGATCAGGTCTTCGGCCTGGCGACCAACGGGCGGGTGTACTCGGTGCCGGTGGCCCAGCTGCCTTCGGCACGCGGCGACGGCGCACCGATCACCAGCTTCGTCGACCTCGAGTCCGGCAGCCGGATCGATCATGTGTTTGCGGCCCATGCCCAGTCGGGCGTGTGCTGCGCGACCCGACAGGGCAACGGCTTCATCTGTCAGGCCGGCGACCTGATCGGGCGCAACCGCCAGGGCAAGACCTTCATCACGCTCGACGAGGGCGACGAACCGCTGCGCCCGACGCTGTTCACGCCCGGCATGAACCGGGTGCTGTGCCTGTCGGCCGAAGGCCGTGCCCTGGTGTTCGGGCTCGACCAGCTCAAGGTGCTGCGCAATGGCGGCCGTGGCACCGCCCTGATGGGCCTGGAACCCGGCGAACCGCTGCGTCAGGTGCTGCTCTATGGCGAAACCGGCGTCGTCATTTCCGGCATCGGCCGGGGCGCCAAGGCGGTGGCCCGCGACTTCAGTGCCCGCGAGCTTGAGGCCTGGCAGGGCACGCGCGCACGTAAAGGCAAGCTGCTGGAACCCCGTATACGCGATCCGCTGGCGAAAGTCCGATCTGCGGCATAATCCGCGCGATGCGGCCGGAGGAGACACCGGCATCCGACAACAAGATCAAAGATCCAAGGGAGTTCCATGGCGGAAGTCGCAATCCGGGCCGTGCAGAAGTACTTCGGCGAGACCCACATCATCAAGGGCGTCGACGTAGGCATCGAAGACGGTCAGTTCTGTGTGCTGGTGGGTCCCTCCGGATGTGGCAAGTCCACGCTGCTGCGGATGATCGCCGGCCTCGAGGAGATCACCGGCGGAACGATCGAGATCGGCGGGCGGGTCGTCAACGATGTGGCGCCGAAAGAGCGCGACATCGCCATGGTGTTCCAGAACTACGCGCTGTATCCGCACATGAAGGTCTACGACAACATGGCCTTCAGCCTCAAGCTGGCCAAGGCCGAGAAGTCCGAGATCGACCGGCGGGTGCAGGAGGCGGCGCGCATTCTCGGGTTGGGCCAGCTGCTCGACCGGTATCCCCGGCAGCTGTCCGGCGGCCAGCGTCAGCGGGTTGCGATGGGCCGTGCGATCGTGCGCAAGCCTCAGGTGTTCCTGTTCGACGAGCCGCTGTCCAATCTCGACGCCAAGCTGCGCGTGCAGATGCGCACCGAGATCAAGGAGCTGCACCAGCGCTTGCGGACCACCTCGGTCTATGTTACGCACGACC
>DAONCJ010000640.1:0-2785 GCA_035401985.1 Burkholderiaceae bacterium
GCGTGATCGGTGCGAAGTCCTTGATCGGATCGTAGGGCAGCTTGGAAAACAGCCAGGGGTTGATCGCATGCATCGCCACCGCGGCGACGCCGATGGTCTGCCCGTCCGGTGCGGCCCTGGCGACGGCAGCCACGCCGATTCCGCCGCCGGCGCCCGGGCGGTTCTCGATGATGACCGTGCCCAGCGTGTCGCGGACTTTTTCAGCCAGCATGCGCACCGTCAGATCGATCGGCCCGCCCGGGGCGAACGGCACGATGATGCGAAGGGGGCGGGCCGGCTGCGCACGCAGACCCGGTGCTGCCTGAGCGAGCACCGCGGCGGCGCCGGTCGCGAGCAGACGGCGGCGATTCGAAGTCATGGATTCTCCTGTCGGCCCGGTCGATCGGCCGTGGCCGGGGATCATAGCGCAGCACAAATCCGGTCTGCGGCCGGCCAATGGGACCGACTGTCTGGCATGGTGCGAGTGTCAGGCAAACTTCGCCTCTTCTTTCGCCGCTGGCGCTGCGCCGCGTCAGCCTTACCGAGTTCACCATGGACGACAAACCGCCCCTTCGATCCCGCATTGCCACCGAAGGCATGGACCGCACACCGCACCGCGCCTTCATGCGCGCCTGCGGCCTCGATGATGAAGACCTGCAAAAGCCGCTGGTCGGCATCGTCAGCACCCATGGCGAGAACACGCCCTGCTCGATGTCGCTCGGGCCCCAGGCCGACGCGGCGCGCCTCGGTGTCGCGGCCGGCGGCGCGGTGCCGGTGCCCTTCACCACGGTGTCGGTGTCCGATGGCGTGTCGATGAATCACAAGGGCATGCGGATGAGCCTCGTGTCGCGCGAGCTGATCGCCGACTCGGTCGAGGCCGTGATGCGCGGCCACGCCTATGACGCGCTGGTCGGCTTCGCGGGCTGCGACAAGACGCTGCCGGGCGTGATGATGGCGATGGTCCGGCTCAATTGCCCGAGCGTCTTTGTCTATGGCGGCGCGATGCTGCCGGGCCGCTGGCGGGATCGCGACGTCACGGTGCTCACCGCCTACGAAGGCATCGGTTCGGTGCTGACGGGCGCCATGACCGAAACCGAGCTGGCTGAGATCGAACGCGCCTGCGCACCGACCGTCGGCTCCTGCCCCGGCCAGTTCACCGCCAACACCATGGCCATGGTCGCCGAGACGCTCGGCCTGGCGATGCCCGGTTCGGCGATGCTACCAGCGGTCTATTCGGAGCGGCTGGCACTGGCGCGTCGGGCCGGTCGCCGCGTGACGCAGATGCTGGCTGACGGCGGCCCGCTGCCGCGCGAGCTGGTCACCCTGAAGTCCCTTGAAAACGCCGCCGCCGCGGTGGCCGCCACCGGCGGGTCGACCAATGCGGGACTGCATCTGCCGGCGATCGCCCATGAAGCGGGCATCCGCTTCGACCTGGATGACGTCGCCCGGATCTTCGCCCGCACCCCGCTGATCGCCAACCTGCAGCCGGGCGGAAAGTACCTGGCGATCGACCTGCACCTCGCCGGTGGCACCGCCACGGTGCTCAAGACGCTGCTCGACGCCGGGCACCTGCACGGCGACACGCTGTGCATGTCCGGACGCACCCTCGCACAGGAACTCGCCGGTCATCCCGGCGCCGACGGCGAGGTCGTGGTGCCAGCCGAGCGCGCGCTGCACCCCAGCGGCGGCGTGGTCGTGCTGCGCGGCAATCTGGCCCCCGAAGGCGCGCTGATCAAGATCGCCGGTCTGCAGTCGCTGCTGTTCGAAGGGCGTGCCCGCGTGTTCGAAGGCGAGGAGGCCTGCTTTGCCGCCGTTCAATCGCGCCAGTATGCCGAGGGCGATGTGCTGATCATCCGCAACGAGGGTCCGCGAGGCGGTCCCGGCATGCGCGAGATGCTGGGCGTCACCGCACTGGTCTACGGCCAGGGAATGGGCGAGAAGGTGGCGCTGATCACCGATGGCCGATTCTCGGGTGCGACCCGCGGCATGATGATCGGTTACGTCGGGCCCGAGGCCGCTGACGGCGGCCCGATCGCGCTGGTGCGCGATGGCGACCGCGTGCGCATCGACTGCCGCAACGCCACGCTCGACCTGCTGGTCGACGAACATGAACTGACCTCCCGCAAGGCCGCCTGGCAGATGCCCAAGCGTGAACGACTGGGCGGAGTGCTGGAGAAATACGCGCGCCTGGTCGGTCCGGCGCGCGAAGGCGCCGTGACCCACAGCGGCGCCGTCGACTGGCGGCGCGAATGACCACCGTGCCCATGAACATCGCCTTTCTGGGCGCCGGCCTGATGGCCACGCCGATGATCGAACGCCTGCTGGCCGCGGGCCATGCCGTGGCCGTGTGGAACCGCACCCGCGCCAAGCTTGATCCGCTGCTGGCGCGCGGCGCCACTGCGCTCGATGCGCCGGTCCAGGCGGCGGCCGCCGACCTGGTGCTGATGTGCCTGATGGACGCAGCAGCCGTGCGCAGCACGGTGTTCGGCGAGCACGGACTGGCTGCCGCCGGGCGCGCAGGCATCCGTGCCCGCTGCCTGGTCGACCATTCCAGCATCCGCCCCGATGCGACTCGCGATCTCGCGCAGACGCTTCAAGCGCGCTGCGGCCTGGAGTGGGTCGACGCTCCGGTGTCGGGCGGCATCGCCGGGGCCGCCGCCGGCACGCTGGCCATCATGTGCGGCGGCGCGCAGGCCGCATTCGACGCGGCCCGCCCTGTGCTGGCGGCCTACGCAGCCAACATCACGCACATGGGTCCGGTGGGCGCCGGCCAGACCACCAAGCTGATCAACCAGGTGCTGGTCGG
>DAONCJ010000641.1:0-2776 GCA_035401985.1 Burkholderiaceae bacterium
TGTCCACTGAATCGGCGCCCATCTCGATGGCCAGCGCGATCTCGGAGATCAGGTCGCCGGCATGGGTGCCCACGATGCCACCGCCGACGATCCGCCCGGTCTGCTGATCGAACAGCAGTTTGGTGAAGCCCTCATCGCGACCGTTGGCGATCGCGCGTCCGGACGCAGCCCAGGGCAGCAGGCCCTTGCGGACCGCGACACCCGTCGCCTTCGCCTCCTCCTCGGTCAGGCCCACCCAGGCGACTTCCGGATCGGTGTAGGCAACCGAGGGGATCACGCGCGCGTCGAAGTACGCCTTGTGACCGGCGGCGACTTCGGCGGCGACATGGCCCTCGTGGACCGCCTTGTGCGCCAGCATCGGCTGGCCGACCACATCGCCGATCGCCAGGATGTGAGGCACGTTCGTGCGCATCTGCTTGTCGACCGCGATGAAGCCGCGCTCGCCGACTTTCACGCCGGCACGCTCGGCACCGATCTTCGCGCCATTGGGACTGCGGCCCACCGCCGAGAGCACCAGGTCGTAGAGCTGCGGCTCGGGCGGAGCGTTCTCGCCTTCGAACCAGACGCGAATGCCTTCGGGCTCGGCCTGCGCGCGCGTGGTGCGGGTGCGAAGCATCAGCTTGCCGAACCGATGCTGATTGAACTTCTGCCACACGCGGACAAGATCGCGGTCGGCCCCTGTCATCAGGCCATCGAGCATCTCGACCACGTCGAGGCTTGCGCCCAGTGTCGAATACACGGTGCCCATCTCCAGGCCGATGATTCCGCCGCCGATGACGAGCATGCGGGCGGGCCGCGACGCAAGCGCAAGTGCGCCGGTCGAGTCGACGACACGGGTATCGTCGGGCAGAAAGGGCAGGCGCACGGCCTGGCTGCCGACGGCGATGATCGCCTGCGCGAAGCGCACGACCTTGCGCTCGCCGGTCTTGTCCTGGCCGGTGCCGGTGGTCAGTTCGACCTCGACATGATGGTCGTCGACGAAACTGCCCAAGCCCCGCAGCACCTCGGTCTTGCGCGCGCGCGCCATGCCGGCCAGCCCGGCGGTCAGTTTGCCGACCACCTTGTCCTTCCAGCCTCGCAGCCCGTCGAGATCGATGGTCGGCTCGCCGTACGCGATGCCATGCGCGGCCAGCGCCCGTGTCTCGTCCATGACGGCCGCCACATGCAGCAGCGCCTTGGACGGGATGCATCCGACGTTCAGGCACACGCCGCCCAGCGTCGGATAGCGTTCGACGAGAATGACCTTCAGGCCAAGATCGGCCGCGCGAAAGGCGGCGGAATAACCTCCGGGGCCGCCACCGAGCACCAGCAGATCGCAGTCGAGGTCGGCCGCGCGAGCGGGGCCATCGGCTGCACTCGCCGGGGAGCTCGCGGGCGGTGCGCTCGAGGGCTGTGCGCCCGTCGGCTGCGTGCCCGTCGGCGGTGCGCTCGGCGGCGGCGAAGCCCGCGGCGCCGGCGGCGCGGTTTCTGGCGGCCGCGGGGACGCATTCGCTGCCTGTGCAGCCGCGGCCGGGGCCGGGGCAGGCGCCGAAGCCGACGCCGACTCGGCAGCGGCCTCCAGTGCGAGCACCACACTGCCCTTGGAAACCTTGTCCCCGACCTTCACCCGCAACTCGCGCACGACCCCGGCGACCGACGAGGGGATTTCCATGGAGGCCTTGTCCGACTCCACGGTGATCAGCGACTGCTCGACGGCAACCACGTCGCCCGGCTTGACCAGTACTTCGATCACTTCGACCTCGGCGAAATCACCGATGTCGGGCACCTGCACTTCGATCAGACCGCTCATGTCGTTCCCCGCTGGAGGCTGGCGCGATTCACAGCAAGACCCGCCGGAAGTCGGCGAGCACCTGGCCCAGATGGGCGTTGAAGCGGGCGGCCGCCGCGCCGTCGATGACCCGGTGATCGTAGGACAGCGACAGCGGCAGCATCAGGCGCGGCGCAAACTGCTTGCCGTCCCAGACCGGCCGGGTCGAAGACCGGCACACCCCGAGGATCGCCACTTCGGGCGCATTGATGATCGGCGTGAAATAGGTGCCACCGATGCCGCCCAGACTGGAGATCGAAAAGCATCCGCCCTGCATGTCGCCCAGACCGAGTTTCCCCTCGCGGGCCTTGGCGGCCAGTTCGCCGGTTTCCTGGGCGATCTGGTAGATGCCTTTCTGGTCGGCATCGCGCACCACCGGCACGACCAGTCCGTTGGGCGTGTCTGCGGCAAATCCGATGTGGAAGTACTGCTTGTAGACCAGCGAGTCGCCATCCAGCGACGCATTGAACTCGGGGAACTTGCGCAGCGCCGACACGCAGGCCTTGATCAGGAAGGCCAGCATCGTCACCTTGACGCCGCCCTTCTCGTTCTCCTTGTTCAGCTGCACGCGCAATGCCTCGAGATCAGTGACATCGGCATCGTCGTGGTTCGTGACGTGCGGAATCATCACCCAGTTGCGATGCAGATTGGCGCCCGAAATCTTCCGGATGCGCGGCAGCGGCTTGACCTGCACCGCGCCGAACTTGGCGAAGTCGACCTTCGGCCACGGGATCAGTCCGAGGGCCGTCCCATTGCCGGCGCCGCCTGCGGCAGCCGTCGGCGCAGCCGCAGGCGCATTGGCCGCCTGGGACACCACGCCCTTGACGAACCCGCGCACATCGTCCTGCGTGATCCGCTGCTTCGGACCGGTGCCACGGACACGGTGCAGATCGACCCCGAGTTCGCGAGCGAACTGGCGCACCGAGGGCGACGCATGCGGCTTGACCACCTGCGCGTCCCCGTGAAGGT
>DAONCJ010000642.1:0-2772 GCA_035401985.1 Burkholderiaceae bacterium
GTCCGACGAGCTGGCCCGCCTGCTCAAGGTGTGCGCCTATGTGGCGACCGCCGTGACGCTGCTGTATGCGCGGGTCTATATCGCGCAACGGCAGATGTATCGTGGCGAGTTCTACACCCTGGCCCTGTTCGCGCTGCTCGGCCAGATGGTGATGATCTCGTCGAACAACCTGCTCGTCACCTACCTGGGGCTCGAGCTGATGTCGCTGGCGCTGTATGCGCTGGCCGCTCTGCGCCGCGACTCCGGACGGGCGACCGAAGCGGCGATCAAGTACTTCGTGCTGGGCGCACTGGCTTCGGGCTTCCTGCTGTACGGCATGTCGATGGTCTATGGCGGCACTGGCAGTCTCGACCTGCCCGACATCGCCAGGGCGCTGTCTACCGGCCAGGCCAACCGCACGGTGATGGTGTTCGGCGTGGTGTTCATCGTTGCCGGTCTGGCGTTCAAGTTCGGCGCCGTGCCTTTCCACATGTGGGTGCCCGATGTGTACCAGGGCACGCCCACCGCAGTCACCCTGCTGATCGCGGGCGCGCCCAAGCTGGCGGCCTTCGCGCTGGCATTCCGCGTGCTGGCCGAGGGTCTGATCGGCGTGGCGGCTGACTGGCAGCAGATGCTGACGGTGCTGTGTGTCGCCTCGCTGGTGGTCGGCAACCTGATCGCCATTGCCCAGACCAACTTCAAGCGCATGCTGGCCTACTCCACCATCGCGCAGGTGGGCTTCGTGCTGCTGGGCCTGCTGTCGGGTGTGATCGGCGGCGACCCCAAGGCCGCGCCCGAGGCCTACAGCGCCTCCCTCTTCTACATCATCACCTACGTGCTGACCACGCTGGGCACCTTCGGGCTGATCCAGCTGATGGCGCGCCAGGGGTTCGAGGCCGAGGAAATCAGCGATCTGCGCGGGCTTAACCGGCGCAGCCCGTGGATGGCCTTCGTCGCCCTCATCCTGATGTTCTCGCTGGCGGGCATTCCGCCCACCGTCGGCTTCTACGCGAAGCTGGTCGTGCTGCAGGCGGTGGTGCATGCCGACATGGTGTGGCTGGCGGTGCTGGCCGTGGTCGCGTCACTGGTCGGTGCGTTCTACTACCTGCGTATCGTCAAGACCCTTTATTTCGACGAGCCGACCGACACGAATCAGCTGGTCTCGGGTCCGAGTGCCCGTGCGGCGATGGGCGTGAACGGTGCGCTGGTGCTGCTGCTGGGTGTGCTGCCCTCGCCGCTGCTCACGGCTTGCATCGTGGCCATCCGCCAGGCCCTGACGACCTGATCCGGCTGTCCGTTTGGCCGACGATCTCACCGAGCAGCAGATCAGCACCGCGCTGGTCTATCAGGGCGCGTTCCTGAAGGTCCGCAAGGACCGGGTCCGCATGCCCGATGGCAGCGAGGCCGGCCGCGAGTATGTCGAGCATCCGGGCGCCGCGGCGATGGTGCCGCTTTTCGACGATGGGCGCGTGCTTATCGAGCGGCAGTTCCGCTACCCGCTGCGCCGCGAGTTCATCGAGATCCCGGCAGGAAAGATCGACGCTGGCGAGAGCTCGCTGCAGACCGCGCAGCGCGAACTGACCGAAGAGACCGGCTATCGCGCCGCGCAGTGGGCCTTCCTGACCCGCATTCACCCGGCGATCGGATTCTCCGACGAAATCCTCGACATCTACCTGTGCCGTGACCTGACCCACGTCGGCCGCCATCTCGATGAGGGTGAGCTGCTCGAGATCGACATCGTCACGCTGGGCTGGCTGATGGACGAACTGCGCGCCGGACGGCTGTCCGATGTGAAGACGCAGATTGCGGTGCATTGGCTGGACCGCATGACCACCGGGCATTGGCCCTGGCCTGAGTTCAGCGCGGCCTGAGCGATGAACCCGCGGCGCTTGCGTCGAGCCGAAGCGTGGATGGGATGGGTGCTGGCCGTGGCGCTGCTCGGGGGCTGCGCGCTCGAGCGGCCTGCGCCGCGGCCCGTGGCTGCAACGACTGTGGCGCCGGTTCCGGATGCTGGCCGCACGGTGCAGGTCACTGTGCTGGCCTTCAATGATTTTCACGGCAGCCTGCTGCCGCAGGACGGTGGGGCCATCGATCTGCCCGATGCGCCCGGGTCGGCACGGATGCGACGCGTCGGCGTCGGAGGCGCTGCCTGGCTGGGCGCCCTGATCGCTCAGCAGCGTTCCTCGAACCCCCACACCCTGGTGCTGTCGGCGGGCGACCTGATCGGCGCCTCGCGCCTGACGTCGGCGATGTTCCGCGACGAGCCGACGATCGAGGCGATGAACCTCATCGGCCTGGACGCCAACGTGGTGGGCAACCACGAATTCGACAAGGGGCGCGGCGAGCTGGACCGGCAGGCGAAGGGCGGCTGCGCTGCCCGTGCCCTCGACAGCCCGCTCGGTAGCTGTGAAGGGCCGCACGGAGCCTATCAGGGCGCACGCTTCGCGTTTCTGGCGGCCAATGTGCTCGACGGCAGCGGGCAGCCGATCCATCCGGCCTACATCGTCCGTCAGTACGGTGACGTCAAGGTCGGCGTGATCGGCGTGGTCACGCGCACCACGCCGACCATCGTCTCGCCCGACGGTGTGGCCGGATTGCGCTTCGACGACGAAGCGGCTGCGGTCAACGGCGTGGTGGCGCAGTTGCGCAGCCAGGGCGTGGAAGCGATCGTCGTGGTGATGCACGAGGGCGGGCAGGCGAACCTGCGCAACGGGCCGGATGAGCGCTGCGTGAACGCTCGGGGCGAGGGATTTCAGATTGTCGATCGGCTCGATCGCGCGGTCGATTTGGTGA
>DAONCJ010000643.1:0-2769 GCA_035401985.1 Burkholderiaceae bacterium
CCGGCCCACGACTACACGCGCAGTCTGCTGGCTGCCGTGCCGCGCGTCGACGGGCCTTTGCGGGGTGGCAGGCCCGTCACCGCATAGCGACTGGCCGGATCCGCCTCAGGCCTTGCGGCCCCGACGGTCGCCAGCCACCTTGACGGCGGGGCGGCTGACTTCGCGGCGCTCGGCACGCTGCGGGGTGAGCGCGACCTTGCGCGACGAGGCGCGCGCCGCAACCGTGGCGGGCGCACGGGCCGCTGCCGGGGTGGCGCGAGCCACCGTCTGACGGAGGGCACCGCGGCGGGCGGCCAGCTGACGGGCCGGTGCCGCGGCCCGTGAGGCAACGGGCGCACTGTGCGGCGCGGCCGCCGCGACAGGAGCGGTTCGGGCCGCACTGGTCGACACCTTGATCATCCGCGGCGTGTCGTCACGGCTCGGCTGCGCCGGCTCTGACGGTGCGGCCACGGGTGCTTCGGCCACGACGACGGGCGGATTGCTCGAGTGACCGACCACTGAACGCTCACCGCTTTCGTTGGTCAGCAGCGTCTGGGTGGAGGACGGCTGGACCAGCAGGCGCATGCCGCGTGCGACGCTCTTGCGCATGCCGTTCCAGGCAGCCAGCGTGGCCGCCGAAATGCGGTAGCGGCTGGCAATCGACGCCAGTGATTCGCGTTTGCCGACCGTGTGGTACTGGGCCGGCTTGTCGATCTGCTCGTACACGCGCGGGGCCACGAAGCTCTCGACGCGCTGCTCGTCGACGATGCCCTTTTGCGGCGCCAGCAGCTGGGTGCCCGCCACGATCCGGGCGCCATCGCGCAGGCCATTCGCCTTGCGCAGTTCGCCCAGCTGGACGCCGGTGCGGCTGGCGACCGTGTCGAGGGTCTCGCCTGACTTCAGCGTGTACGGCTGCCAGGTCGCGAACGCCTTGCTGTCCGCTTCGTGGCGCGCCATCGCCGCCTTGAAGTGATCGAGCCGGTCGGCCGGCAGCTTGATCTCGTTGTTGCGCTTGGCCGAGATGACGGGTCGGTTGTGCGCCGGGTTGAGCGCGACGAAATCTTCGACGCTCATCCGCGCGAACTGAGCGGCCAGCTGCAGATCGATCGGCCGGGTTTTTTCGATGGTGACGAAGTAAGGCCGGTTGGGCAGGTCGGGCAGCCGCAGGCCCAGAGTCTCGGCGTTCAGGAGGATGTTCTTCAGCGCGATCAGCTTGGGCACGTAGTGGCGGGTCTCGGCCGGCATGTTCAGGCTCAGATAGTCGCCGGGGCGGCCCATCGCCTGATTCTTCTTGACGGCACGCGCAACCGATCCCTCGCCCCAGTTGTAGGACGCCAGCGCCAGGAACCAGTCATTGCCATGCATGGCATAAATTTTTTGCAGGTAGTCGAGCGCCGCCTGGGTGGACTTGACCACGTCACGGCGATTGTCGACCCACCAGTCCTGGCGAAGATCGTATTGCTTGCCGGTGGAAGGAATGAACTGCCACAGACCCGCGGCGTGCGCCGATGACAAGGCAACCGGATTCATCGCGCTTTCGACGAAGGGCAGCAGGGCCAGTTCGGTGGGCATGCCCCGCTTCTCGAGTTCTTCGACGATGTAATACAGATACCGGCTGCCCCGCTGGAACATGCGCTGCAGGTATTCCGGCTTCGAGAGGTAGAAATGCTCCTTCTCGGCAACCAGCGGCGTGGGCAGCTGCGGCATGGCGAATCCGGCCCGGATCCGCATCCAGAGATCGCGATCGATCGGCAGGACGGCGGGCGCTTCGCCAGGGGTGGCCGAAGGGATGGCCAGCGGTGTGCCGGATGCGGCAGGGCTGCCCGGCGACGCCATGGCAACGGCCGGTGGCCGGACGGCAGACACCTTGGGTGCAGCAGGCTGATCGCGCGTGGTGAGCACATCGCCTGCGGGGGCGCGGGCGGTCGGGCCGGTGTCGCGCGAAGTGGCAAGGGGCGCAGTGGCGGCGGGCGCCGCGGGAGTCGCAGTGCCGCGGGCGGCTTGCTGGGTGTCGCCCCGGGGATCGGCCGACGAAGTGGCGACGGGATCGAGGCTGGCGCAGCCGCTGGAAAGCGCGGCGAGCGCGGACAGGAGTACAGGGGACAGTTTATAGAAACGCTGCAACGGTCTCTCCTAAGTTGCTGATTCTTATTTGAAAACCGAGCCAACGCGCGATGCTATTTCAGCACGCCAGCCAGGTCAAGCGGGAATTCGGGTTACCTGAAACGGATCGGGGCGCTTACCAGCGGTTGTGCGGCCGACGCGCCGCCCGCATGGTCTGACAGCAGGGGCATGGGTAGAATCGCCGCCAGCATGGACCCGCCGGCTTGCGGCACCACCGTACGCGACGGCCGGATAGCGATTGGCACAGCGTCAGACACGAAAGAAGCTCATGGGCATGCGGATTGCGTCACAGATTTCAATTATAGGCCTCTGGTGACCGGTTCGATCGCATCGGAAGGCTGGAGCGGCTGGCTCGATTCCCCGCCTGGCCGGTATCTGCTGGCCTGGGAACAGCAGGAGTACGACCGTCTGGTGGATGACGTGTTCGGCTTCTATGCGGTTCAGTGCGGGCTGGCGCGGATCGACTGCCTGCGAGGCAGCCGGATGTCCAGCCGGATCCATGCCTGGACCCAGGACGACCCGTGGGCGTCGGATAGCTGGCCGGCGCCCGGGGACAGCGGCATCTCGAGCGTCCGGGTGGGCAACTTCGGCGAACTGCCCTTTGGCAGCCAGACGCTGGACCTGATCGAATCGCTGCAGCCGCACACCATCATCCCCGGCCACGGC
>DAONCJ010000644.1:0-2746 GCA_035401985.1 Burkholderiaceae bacterium
CCAGAACGCGAAGCCGGTGAACAGCGCCGTGTTGACCAGATACGCCTTCGGGTTGATCACTTGCAGCGTGACACCGTTGATGAAGCCCGGCGCGCTGGCCTTGTGGATGAAGGTGATCTGCGAGCCGCTGAAGGCGATCCGCCAGGCCAGATACACCAGGTAGGCCACGGACCCGATCAGCAGCACGGTGCGCAGCCACGGCACCGACAGCAGCAGGGCGGCCAGGCCGCTGATCACCATCAGCCCCACCAGGTTGCTGCCCACGAACAGACCAACCAGAAAGCGGGTTCCGGCCCGATAGCCGAAGCCGGATCCGACGCCGGCGGTCGACAGCACACCGGGGCCTGGCGTGATCAGCAGGAAGAAGACGGCAAGGGTGAAGGTCAGCATGGCAGGCCCGCAGTGAACCACAGGAAAGGACATTGCGCATGAACCCGATCGATCTGCGATCCGATACCGTGACTTGAAATCCTGGAAGGCTGACCCGTGCCCGATTCCCGACTTGATTCCATCCTGTGCCTCGACGACTTCGAGACCGCCGCCCGGCGCCATCTGCCGCGGCCGATCTTCGGCTATGTCGCCGGCGCGGTCGAAGGCAACCGCTCGTACCGCGACAACCGCGAAGCCTTCGACGATTACCGCTTCCTGCCGAGGGTGCTGGTCGACATTTCAAAGCGCAGCACCGAGACCTCCCTGTTCGGCCAGACCCATGCGGTGCCGTTCGGCATTGCGCCGATGGGCATCGAGGCCCTGTACGCCTATCGCGGCGATCTGGTGCTCGCGCGTGCCGCCGCAAGCGCCCGATTGCCGATGATCATGAGCGGCTCGTCGCTGATCCGACTGGAAGAGGTGGCCGCCGACAGTCCGGGCACCTGGTTCCAGGCGTATCTGCCTGGAGATCCGGCCCAGATCGAGGCCCTGATCGAGCGCGTCGCCGCGGCCGGGTTTCAGACACTGGTGATCACTGTCGACACGCCGGTGTCAGCCAATCGCGAGAACAACGTGCGCACGGGATTCTCGACGCCGCTGCGGCCTTCCGTGCGGCTGGCCTGGGACGGGATCAGTCATCCGCGCTGGCTGTTCGGCACGTTTCTGCGCACGATCGTGCAGCACGGCATGCCGCACTTCGAGAACAATTACGCCACGCGCGGCGCCCCCATTCTTTCGTCCCGTGTGGCGCGCGATTTCGCCTCGCGCGGGCACCTGAACTGGGCGCATTTCGCACGGATTCGCGAGATCTGGAAGGGGCGGCTGATCATCAAGGGCGTGCTTGCCGCCGACGATGCACGTCTGGCCTGCGATCACGGCGCGCAGGGCGTCATCGTGTCCAACCACGGCGGCCGCCAGCTCGACGGCGCGGTCGCACCGCTGCGTGTGCTCGGCGATGTCGTGGCCGCCTGCCCGGGGGTTCCGGTGATGATGGACAGTGGCGTGCGGCGCGGCACCGACGTGCTCAAGGCGCTGGCACTGGGCGCGCGCTTCGTGTTTGTCGGCCGGCCGTTCGCCTATGCCGCATCGATTGCCGGCGAGGCGGGGGTGGCGCATGCCATCGATCTGCTGAGCCAGGAGGTTTCCCGCGACATGGCGATGCTGGGCATCAATTCGCTCGACGAGCTGAGCGCCGCGCGCCATCTCCTCAGGCACGGCGGCCGCATCCGCGATTGAAGCGAACCACGCGGCGCCGCGCCGCGGGCGGCAGCGTTGAACCGGTCAGCCGACCGCCAGCCAGATCTCGTTGCGCCGCAGGAAGGGCAGCACGTAGGGCGCATCGAAGCGCACGAATGCGGGCTCGCCCCGGGTCGACATGCCTGCGTGGGCTACTGCACGCCGCAGCGTCTCGAGGTGCCTGCGATAGGTCTGCTGCGACCAGTTGCCGGCGTAGCGATGAACGATCCGGGTTTCCGATGCCACGCTGCGCAGCCGCACGCGCGAATCTTTCGGCACCGGCAGCTCTGACAGGGCCTGTCCGATGGGCATCACGAACTGCACCACGAATCCGTTGACCGCCATCGAAGGGATCATCGGCACCCGGGCGTCCAGGCTGGTGGCCGCGGGTGTCAGGATGAGCGGCGAGTGTGTGCCGAATCGGCGCCTGCTCGTATTCCGTCCGGCCAGATATTCGTTCAGCAGATGGAAGCCCGCATCGGCCGCGTAGTCCGCCGGGCCGGGCAGGGCGGCTTCGGCAAGCACATGGGGTTCGTAGCGGCGCACCTCGAACTCGTCCTCGGTTCTGAGCACGATGAATGGAGGCTCCTCGACGATGCGCGGAACGATCGCGGCAGCGAACAGGGCGGCGGGGATCTGCTTCAGTCGATTCATTGGAATGGGGCGGGCGGGCGGATAAGCGCCCAGGCGATCATCAGGCGGCCATCACGGGCAGGCGATCAGAAGATCAGACGACCCTCCGAGGGCGTTCATTGCAGGGGGTCACTATGTCGCGAGACCCCGCCTCGGTCGGTGCGCTGGCGCACGGATCAGCGTCGGCGGCCGACGGGCGCTTCGGCGCTCAGCCGGATGTGCCATACCGCGATGAACATCGCGGCGATCACCGGTCCGAGCACGAAGCCGTTGATGCCGAACACCGCCATCCCGCCCAGCGTGCTGACCAGAATCACATAGTCGGGCAGGCGGGTGTCGCGTCCTACCAGTATGGGCCTCAGCAGGTTGTCGACCAGACCGATCACCAGCACGCCCCAGGCGGCCAGCGAGACGCCCTGCCAGATCTCCCCGGCGACCAGGAAGTAGA
>DAONCJ010000645.1:0-2742 GCA_035401985.1 Burkholderiaceae bacterium
GGGGCCGGACATGACCTCGCCGACATCGTCGCCGGAACAGAAGGCCGGATCGGCGCCGGTGACGATCACGCAGCGCACCTGCGGGTCGGCGTGCGCCAGTCGGAACGCCGATTCGAGCTCGTCGTAAGCCCGCCAGTTGAGCGCGTTGCGGCGCTGCGGACGATTCAGCGTGACGGTCAGGACATGGCCGTCGAGCGCATAGCCCGTGTGCTGGAAGGACTCGGCGGGAATGGGGCTGGCGAGGGTCATGGTGTGATCGCCGGATGAGGCGCAAAGGTCGGGCAGGAAAGTATTGCCTGATTCGCCGCGTGCGCCTGCGCCCTGCCCGGGAATTCCGGAAAGCCCGCCATGCCCCCCGCGCGCCCGGCGCAATCCGGGCACACTCGTGGACGCTCTGGAAGCGGGTTCCAGATCACTATCCTGACCTGGGGAGCACAAGATGGCCTATGACCTCGTCATTCGTGGCGGACACATCGTCGATGGCAGCGGCAGCGAAGCCGTGGCCGGCGACATCGGCATCGAGAACGGCGTGATCACCGCTGTCGGCAAGGTGGATGGCCGCGGCCACCGCGAAATCGACGCGCAGGGCCAGACGGTGACGCCCGGCTTTGTCGACATCCATACCCACTTCGACGCGCAGATCGGCTGGGACCCGGAATGCACCCCGGTGAGCTGGCACGGCGTCACCACGGCGCTGCTGGGCAACTGCGGAGTGACCTTCGCGCCGTGCAAGCCGACCGACCGCGAACTGCTCGCCGGCATGATGGAAACGGTCGAGGACATCCCCCGCAACGCCATCCTCACCGGTCTGCCCTGGACCTGGGAAGACTACGGTGGCTACCTGGACGCGATCGAAAAGATCCAGCCGGGCATCAACATCTCCGGCCTCGTCGGACACAGCGCGGTGCGCTTTTATGTGATGGGCGAGCGCGCCGTCGAGGAACAGGCCACGCCCGACGAATTGCGTCGCATGACCGAGGTCGTCGCCCGATCGATCGATGCCGGCGCGGCCGGATTCTCGATCAACCGGTTCGCGATGCACACCTTGCCCGACGGCCGCGCCATCCCCGGCACCTTCGCCGATGAGTCGGAACTGATCGCCATCTCGAAGGTCGTCGCCGAGCGCAATGCTCTGGTGCAGGCCGTCGGTGCCGAACTGGGCCTGCTGCGCAACATCTCGGACTCCACCGAGGGTCGCGTGCTGTGCAGCTACGGCGCCGGCGGCGGCGACGTGGCGCTTGCCGCCCAACGGCGCGACGCGCTGGACGCGGTCTGCGCCGGGCGCGACATCACCGCCATCACGCAGGTGCGCGGCTCGGGCATGATCTACGGGCTGCAGGCCGGCCTGCCGGTGCGCGGCGCCACCTGGGGCCGGCTGCACCGCATGGCCACGCTCGAAGAGCGGATGGCCGCGCTGAACGATCCCCAGACCCTCGACGCGCTGGTCGAAGAGGCCAAGCACCACGGCTTCAAGGAAAACCTCGGCACCCCGGTCGAGCGCGTGTTCTACATGGGCGATGGACAGTCGCCCGATTACACCGCCGGCGAGGAACTGAACCTGGTCGCCATGGGCAAGGCCCGCGGCGAGCACTGGTCCGAGACCTTCCTGCGCATCTCGCGCGAAACGGGCGGCAAGGCGCTGTTCACGCTGCGCATGTTCAACCCCAGCATCGATGCGCTGGCGCACATGTTCCGCAGCGACAACTGCTTCCCGAGCCTGGGCGATTCCGGCGCGCACGTGTCGCAGGTGATGGACGCCGGCTGGGCGACCTTCATGCTGTCGTACTGGGTCCGCCAGCGGAAATTCTTCACGCTCGGCGAGGCGGTCCAGCGCATGACGTCGCGCCCCGCCCGGATCATCGGGCTGAAGGATCGCGGCACGCTGGCCGTGGGCATGCGGGCCGACATCAATGTGTTCGACGCCGATCGCGTGGCCGAACTGCAGCCCGAGATCGTCCGCGACCTGCCCGGTGGCGCGCGGCGCTTCACGCAGCGTTCGACCGGTTACAAGGCGACGATCGTCAACGGCCAGATCAACGTGCTGGACGGCGAACACACCGGCGTCCGTGCTGGCAAGGTGCTGCGCCACCGGCAGTGACCCTGTGCGCCGGGGGGCGGGGCCGCGGCCGCGTGGCCGCGCCTCATTCCCCCAGCAATTCACCGATCGGCTTGAGTTCCTCGACCCGGTCGCACACCGCCTTCAGAGCCAGCAGCATCGGCACGCCCAGGAACAGCCCCCACACGCCCCACAGCCATCCCCAGGCGATCACGCCGACGAAGATGGCCACCGGGTTCATCCGGCTGGCGCGGCCCGTCAGCCAGGGCGTGAGGATGTAGCCCTCGATGCTGTTGATGATCAGCGCCACACCGCCGATCAGGGTGGCCATCTCCAGAGAGCCGAACTGCACGAACCCCAGCAGCGCCGAGCCGCCGGTGATGATGCTGCTGCCCAGGTAGGGGATGAAGTTCAGCAGGAAGGTGGCCACGCCCCACACGGCGGCGTTGTTGACGCCGATCCACAGAAAAGCCAGCCAGGTCGCGACACCGACCACCGCGCTGGTGAACACCTGGACCAGCAGATAGCGCTGGATCTGCTCGTTGATTTCATCGAGGGCAAGCACCGTCAGCCGCTTCTGCCAGAACGTCGGCCCGGCGATCTTGACCAGTTTCCGGCGAAAGATGTCGCCTGAGGCGAGCAGAAAGAACGCCTCGAAGATGACCACTGCCGCCTGCCCGATCGCC
>DAONCJ010000646.1:0-2742 GCA_035401985.1 Burkholderiaceae bacterium
ACCTGCATCTGGCGCCGCTGTGGGGCGAGTTCCGTTCGCGCCATCCCAAAGTGGTGCTGGATGTCACCCTGGGCGAACGGATCGTCGATCTGGTCGAGGAAGGCTACGACCTTGCGGTGCGGATCGCGCAACTGCCCGCGTCGAGCCTCATCAGCCGCAAGCTGTCATCCACCCGGATGGTGCTTTGCGCCTCGCCCGCCTATCTGCGCCGCGCAGGTCGCCCGAAACATCCCTCCGACCTCGCGGCTCACGCCGTCCTCGCCTACAGTCACCTGTCAACGGGCGACGACTGGAGCTTCGAGAGCCCGGAGGGCCCGGTTACTGTGCGCACGCACCCGACCGTGCGCTGCAACAGCGGCGACACCTGCCGGATCGGCGCTCTGCATCATCAGGGCATCGTGCTGCAACCCAGCTTTCTGGTCGGAGACGACCTGAAGGCCGGCACGCTGGTCGAACTGCTGCCGCGCTATCGCGCCATGGAGCTGGACATCCAGGCGGTCTATCCGTCGCGCAAGCACGTGTCGCCCAAGGTCCGGTTGATGATCGACTTCCTGGTGGCGGCATTTCGCAAGCCGCGCTGGCCGCCGTGAGCTTCGGGGTGCGGGTGTGGCGCCGACAAGCGCAGCCGCCCGCCCACTTGACCGCCCCCGAATCACGCACGCCGGTCAGACTGAAGGGGCATCACGCCAGATCACTTCAAAGCGCTGGCACAGCACAGATGTGTGCTCATCGAAGCGACCTCCGTGCCGCGCGCAGACGCGCCTGAAGTAGGCGCAATGATCGGCCCGCCACGAGGCCAGCGACCCGTCCCCTTCGCCTTCAATGGCGGCGAAGGCTTCGTCGACTTCCCCAAAGGGCCGCTCCACCACCGCGATGCGCTCGATCACCGCCACCGGCAGGCCATTGCCGCGGAGCACGATGCAGACATCGCCCGCGGACGGCAACCGATCACCGACGGCGGTGAACTCGATTGCAAGGCTGGTGGTGGCGCGCTTGACACCCGCCAGCACCAGATCGGCAAGCTGGTCGGCCAGTTCCGCGCTGTCACCGAAACCGAAGACCTCGGGAGCGAGCACGCGATGCGGATGGGCGTCGTCCAGCGTGGCGAGATATCGGCGCCACAATGCCGCGACCGGGGCGTTCATCGTCACGCCGCCGGCCCTATGCGGCGGGTCGACGCGAGCGCGCGCGCGTCTGCCGGTCTCACGTCTTGCTCGCGCAATCGAACATCCACTGCACTCCGAAACGGTCCGTGAGGCTGCCGAAGCAGTCGCCCGGGAACATTTCCTGCGGGGCACCTTGATTTTGCCACTCCAGATGTCCGTCCGGGCGACGACCCCCTTGGGCTGCGGCCGCCACGTCTGCCATGCTGTGGGTCGCGCTCGGGCGGCCCGTTCCGCACCCGCGCAACTATCCGCCCGACCCCGTCCGACCCCGTCCGACCCCGTCCGCTCAGGATCGCCATGCCAGAAGCCTCCGTCTCCCGCCCCCCGCTGACCATCCGGATGCACGCCGACGACAACGTGGCCATCGTCGCCAACGACGGCGGCCTGGCCGCGGACACGCGTCTGCCCGAAGGTGTGCCCGGTGCCGGCCTGAGCCTGCTCGACAAGGTACCGCAGGGCCACAAGGTGTCGCTGGCGCCCATCGCCCGGGGCGCCGTCGTGCGCCGCTACAACGTGGCCATCGGCTATGCCCTGAAGGACATCCCGGCCGGCAGCTGGGTGCACGAGCGCCTGCTGCAGATGCCCTCGGCCCGCGCACTCGAGGGACTGCCGATGGCCACCGTCACCGCGGCGGTTCAGGAACCGTTGACCGGCTACACCTTCGAGGGCTATCGCAACGCCGACGGCTCGGTCGGCACGCGCAACATCCTGGCCATCACCACGACCGTGCAGTGCGTGGCCGGCGTGGTCGCCCAGGCGGTCAGCCGCATCAAGGCGCAACTGCTGCCGCTGTATCCGAATGTCGACGATGTCATCGGCCTGGAGCACAGCTACGGCTGCGGTGTGGCCATCGACGCGCCCGACGCCGTCATCCCGATCCGCACCCTGAAGCACATCTCGCTGAACCCCAACTTCGGCGGCGAGGTGATGGTGGTCAGCCTGGGCTGCGAAAAGCTGCAGCCCGATCGGCTGCTGCCGCCCGGCTCGTTCCCGATCGTCGACGAACGCGATCCCGCGCTGGGGCCCGAAACTGTCTGCCTGCAGGACGACCACCACGTCGGCCTGATGTCGATGCTCGACGACATCGTCAACAGCGCCCGGCCGCATCTGGCGCGTCTGAATGCGCGGCGCCGCGAGACTGTGCCGGCCAGCGAACTGGTGGTCGGCGTGCAATGCGGTGGCAGCGATGCGTTCTCGGGCGTGACCGCCAATCCGGCGGTGGGCCATTGCGCCGATCTGCTGGTGCGTGCGGGCGCCACCGTGATGTTCAGCGAGAACACCGAGGTGCGCGACGCCGTGGAGCAGCTCACCGCCCGCGCGGCAACGCCGGAGGTGGCGCAGCAGATCATCGACCAGCTCGGCTGGTACGACCGCTACCTCGACCGCGGCCAGGTCGACCGCGCCGCCAACACCACGCCGGGCAACAAGGCCGGCGGCCTGTCCAACATCGCCGAGAAGGCGATGGGCTCGATCATCAAGAGCGGCAGCGCGCCCATCGCCCACGTGCTGGCGCCCGGCGAAAAGCTGCGGCCCGGCCAGCGCGGCCTGGTCTACGCCGCCACCCCGGCCAGCGACT
>DAONCJ010000647.1:0-2738 GCA_035401985.1 Burkholderiaceae bacterium
ACAAGGTGGCCGCCGCCCCATACAGGTCGACCCGATGGTCGATCTGATCGCCACCGAACTGTTCGGGCGCCATGTAGCCCGGCGTGCCGATCACGGCCCCGACCAGCGTGACACCGCTGGACTCCACGCGCGCGATCCCGAAATCGGTGACCTTGAGCCGGCCGTCGCGGGTGATCATCAGATTCGCCGGCTTGATGTCCCGATGCAGCACCCTGCGCGAGTGCGCGTAGCCCAGGGCGTCGAGCAGCTGCGACATGATCGACAGCACGTCTTCCTCGGCGAACGGAGTCTTGCGCTGGATGTACTCGCGCAATGTGTTGCCATTGACGTACTCCATCGCGATGTAGACGCATTGCTCGTCTTCGCCGTACTCGTAGACGGACGCGATGCCAGGGTGCGACAGCCGGCCTGCGGCCTGCGCCTCGGTCTTGAAGCGCGCGATCGCCTCGGCACTCTTCTCGTCGCTGGCGAGCAGCGCGCGCCGGATGGTCTTGATCGCCAAAGGGCGCTGGATCGCCGGATCGAACGCCTCGTACACCACGCCCATCGCCCCTTCACCGAGGGTGCGCACAATCGGGTACTTGCCGATCTTGACGGTGTGAGACATGGCGGTCATATCCTGCCTGCGCCCTGTCAGGGCTTCACGTGCGGGAAGCTGACACCCATTCTCGCAGGCCTGACAGGCCTGTCAATGCGTCCGACCGCGGGACTCAGCCCCTCACAGGCAGCTTCTGCAATTCCCGCAGCAGGCTCGCGGGATCTGTGCTGTCGGCCGCCAGTCGCGACAGAGAGGCACAGAAGGCGCCGCGCGAACCGGCCTGGGCGCTGGCCCGCTTGACCAGCACCCGCGCAATCGGACCGATCCGGGCGGCGAGGACCTGCCCGGCGTGATCGAGCAAGGCCTGCGTGACCGGTTCATCACCATGGCTGCTGGCGGGTTCGACGACGACAGTGCCCGGGACGCGCTGGCTGGCAGGGCCTTCGGAGACCGCATCGAACCGGGTGGCCGTGCGCGCCGCGTCCGGCCGGGTAGTGCCCAGGAACTCGGTCCGCTCCGAGGCGGTGCCCAGATGCGCCGCGAGGCGCTCCTGCAGCACGGACATATCGGTCGTCTCGCGCGCGGCCCGGCGCACCAGCACCTTGGCCATCGGGCCGATGTGTCGGGCAAGCCGGCCTTCGAGCTTTGCCAGGACGGCAGGATCCCAGCCGACCGGGGCGTCCATGGAGGTCGGCGTTGAACCGGCCTGGCTGCCCGACGGCGTACCCGCCATCCGGGCCGTTGCGCCGGTCTGACCCGAGCGCTCGGTACCGCCAAAGATGGCCGAGGGCGTGCGCCCTGCCGTGTCGGGCCGCACCCGCTCCATGATGAGGGTGTGTTCCGAGATCGTGTCGACGATCGGCTGGCGCGCCAGGGCGGCCAGCGCTTCGCTGAATTGCGCGGCCGACTCGTATCGCTCGTCGCGGTCCTTGGCCAGCCCGCGCATCACGACGGGATCGAAATGGCGCCAGTGCTCGGCGCCGGAGATCTGCGATGGCGGCGTGGGCTCGCCCATCACCGTCTTGTACATCACCTGCTCGAGCGAGCCGGAGAACGGCAACTGGCCGGTGAGCACCTGATAGAGCGAGGCGGCCGCAGCATACAGATCGACGCGGTGATCGATGTTGTCGCCACTGAACTGCTCGGGCGCCATGTAGCCCGGTGTGCCGATCACCGCACCCTCGAGCGTCATGCCGTTGGCTTCGACCTTCGCGATGCCGAAGTCGGTGATCTTCAGGCGCCCGTCGCGGGTGATCATCAGATTGGCCGGCTTGATGTCCCGGTGCAGCACCCTGCGGCTGTGCGCATACGCCAGCGCGTCGAGCAGCTGGGTCATGATCGACAGCACATCCTCTTCGGCGAACCGCGTCTTGCGCGAGATGTATTCACGCAGCGTGTTGCCGCTGACGAACTCCATCGCGATGTACGCGCAGCGCTCGTCCTCACCGTACTCGTAGACCGACGCGATGCCCGGGTGCGCGAGCCCCCCGGCAGCCTGCGCTTCGGTCTTGAACCGGGCCACCGCCGCCGCGCCGCCGTGCTCGCTTTCGATCAGCGCGCGCCGGATGGTCTTGATCGCCAGCGGACGCCGGATGATCGGATCGAAGGCCTCGTACACCACGCCCATCGCGCCCTCACCGAGGGTGCGGACGATGGGGTACTTGCCGATTTTTTCCGGGTGCGACATGGCGTTGCTTCTGCTGCGTTTGACTGGAGTGGAAACCGGTGCCTGATCAGCCCTCGAGCATCTTCATCGCCTGCACGAGGCTCTTGCGCATCCGCCCGAACGACTCGGCCAGCGTGCCGATCTCGTCGCGCGCCTTGGTCTCGAACTCGGGCGCTTCCATCTCGCCCATGCTGACCCGGTCGGCCAGGCCCGACAGCCGCGTGACGGGGCGGATCACCAGCGCCCACAGCATCAGATTCAGCGCGACGCCAATGACCAGGAAGACGCCGACGATCAGCGACATGAACACGCCGAAGGTCTGCTCGGCCCGCTTGAAGGGGACTTCCATCGGCACCGACACCACCTGCGCCCCGATCACCTCGTTCAGGTTCCAGCCGAATCCGTTGGCCGTGCCGTACTTCTGGATCATCGAGGGCGGCGCCGCGTCGGGCACGCTGTGGCAGGTCAGGCAGTTGGGATTGGTGATCTTCAAGGCCCGCGCGATGTAGAACGTGCGCCCGACCGGCGTGTCGC
>DAONCJ010000648.1:0-2735 GCA_035401985.1 Burkholderiaceae bacterium
GATCGCGATGGCCGCCGGCCTGGCCACGCTGGACATCATCGTGCAGCCCGGCTTCTTCGAGGCGCTGTCGGCCCGCTGCGCACGGCTGGTCGCGGGGCTGAACGAGGCCGGCAAGTCGGCCGGCGTGGCCTTTTGCGCGCAGTCCGAAGGCGGCATGGCGGGCTGCTACATGCTGGCCACGCCGCCCGCCAGCTTCGCCCAGGTGCAGGCTCAGGATGTCGAGCGCTTCAAGCGCTTCTATCACCTGATGCTCGACGAGGGCGTCTACCTGCCGCCCTCGCCGGTGGAGGCGTTCTTCTTCTCGAGCGCCCACAGCGACGCCGACGTCGACGCGACACTGGCTGCCGCCCGCAAGGCACTGGCTGCGGTCGCCTGAGTTTTCGTCCTGCCGAAGCGGCCGTGCCGGCAGCTTGCCGCGCGCAGCCGCCCCGATTGCCCGTCCGTGCTTCCGGAGCCGCCCCGATGAGTCAGCCCAGTCCCTTCGCCTCCGCCACGCAGCTCGCCCGTCTGGTCGCCCGACGCGACATCGGCGTGCGCGAATTGCTCGATCTGTATCTGGGCCGGGTCAAGCGGCACAATCCCGCGCTCAATGCAGTGGTCGTGCTCAATGCCGCGGCAGCGCGCAAGCGCGCCGATGCGCTCGACCAGCTCACCGGCAAGCGAAGCGCCAAGCTCGGACCTCTGCACGGCGTGCCGATGACGGTCAAGGAGTCCTTCGATGTGAAGGGACTGCCGACCACGCTGGGTTTCACCGAGCACGCCGGCAATCGCGCCAAGGTCGATGGCCTGGCGGTGCGCCGGCTGCAGGACGCCGGCGCGGTGGTGTTCGGCAAGACCAATGTGCCGGTCTCGCTGGCCGACTGGCAGAGCTTCAATCCGGTCTACGGCACGACCAGCAATCCCTGGGATGTGTCCAGGGTGCCGGGCGGCTCGTCAGGCGGCTCGGCCGCGGCGCTGGCCGCCGGCCTGACCGGTCTGGAGATCGGCAGTGACATCGGCGCATCGATCCGCAATCCTGCGCATTACTGCGGCGTCTATGGGCACAAGCCGACCTTCGGCGTCGCCTCGCGCCAGGGCCACGGCCTGCCGGGCAGCAATCCGCACAGCGACATCTCGGTGATCGGTCCGCTGGCCCGATCGGCCTTCGACCTCGAGACAGCCCTGACCGCCATCGCCGGTCCCGGCGACCTCGAAGCCCGCGCCTGGAGCGTGCGGCTGCCCGCGTCGCAGAAGCGCTCGCTGAAGGACTTCCGCGTGGCGGTGATGCTCAGCGCCGAGACAGCCGAGGTCGACTCGGCGGTCCAGCGCAAGCTCGATGACCTGGCCCGCTGGCTGCGCAAGCAGGGCACCCGGGTCGACATGAAGGCGCGGCCCGTCGACCCCGAGCAGTCGCACCGCGTGTTCATCTCGCTGCTGCGCTCGGCGACCAGCATCGGCACACCGGACGAGGCCTTTGCGCGGATGCTCGGCCGGCGTCGGCTGCTGGCCCAGGACGACGGCTATCAGGCGCAGATGATCCGCGCGACCACCATGGGCCATCGCGAATGGCTGATGGCCGACCGCGAGCGGCTGCGCCAGCGCGATCAGTGGATCGAGTTCTTCGGACGCTTCGACCTGCTGCTGTGCCCGGCCGCCGCCACGACCGCCTTTGCGCACAACCAGCAGGGCGAGCGCTGGGAACGGATGATCGACGTCAACGGCAAGCCGCAGCCCAGCACCACCCAGATGTTCTGGGCCGGCTACTCGGGCGCGGTCTACCTGCCTTCAACGGTGGCCCCGCTGGGCCTGGCCGACGACGGACTGCCGGTGGGCGTGCAGATCATCGCGCCGCACTATGGCGACCTGACCAGCATCCGGTTTGCGCAGCTGCTCGAGAAGCAGTACATCGGATTCGAGGCGCCCCCGGCGTTCGCCTGAGGCGCCTGCGGACGGCGCTTTTCAGCGTGCGCTGAACGGCGGCGCCGGGTACACGCCCTTGGCCGTCGCAACAGCGGCCGGGAACACCACCTCGGGTCCGGCCGGCATGTTCTGCATGATCGCGAACTCGTTCTTGAACTGCTTGCCGGTGTTGTCGATCTGATACTCGCCGGTGAGCGTGATGATCTTGCCGTTGAGCTTCATCGCGGCGTCCTTCAGCTTTGCCGCCTCGAGCGACTGCGCGCCGCGGATCATCTGCTCGGTCACCACGCCCGCGCCGTAGGCCAGCGCGGTCTGGAAGTCGGCCGGATACTGGGCCTGCGGGAACAGCTTGGTGTAACGCTCGATCATCTGCGCACGGTTCAGGCCGTGGGTGACCTTCCAGTTGATCTTCTCGTGAAGCAGTGTCTGGCTGAGCGCATACAGGCCGTCCTTGCCCGCCTGCTGCAGGAACTGCGGCTGCGACGCGTAGACGAAGTACACGGCCTTGAACAGCACATTGGCCTCGCGCAGCTGGCGCGCGATGGTCATCTGGTCGCCTTCGTATGCGGTCGGGTAGAAGGCATCGGCGCCGCTCGCCTTGGCCTTCTGGATCAGGATGTTGAAGTCCTTGGTGCCCTTGGCGAATTTTTCGTTCGCGGTCACCTCCATCCCGAGTTCCTTGGCCAGCGCGACAGCGCCCTGGGTCAGCGCCGCAGGAAAGGGCTCGTCGAGATAGGCGAAGGCGATCTTGCGTGCGCCCATCGCATGGATCGCGCGAACGCCGTTCTGGCCCAGCAGCGTGCCGGCGATCTGCGTGGCCGAGACGATCGACTTGA
>DAONCJ010000649.1:0-2725 GCA_035401985.1 Burkholderiaceae bacterium
ACGCGATACCGGCGCTGAACGTTGAAAACAAAGCGCCCGTGGCATGGGCGTGCGCTCGCAGCGTTATTCGATGCTGATCGACAACGGCGTGGTCAAGCAGCTCAATGTGGAAGCTCCGGGCAAGTTCGAAGTCTCGGGCGCCGACACGATCCTCAAGCAGCTTTAAAGCCCTCGCGGCAAGGACCGATCCCCCGATGCTGCGGCAGCGAACCATCAAGACGCTGGTGACGACCACCGGCGTCGGCATGCATTCGGGTCAGCGGGTCGAGCTCACGCTGCGGCCCGCGGCCGCCAACACGGGCATCGTGTTTCGCCGCACCGATCTCGATCCTCCGGTCGACATCGCGGCCCGCGCCGACCGCGTGACCGACACGCGCATGGCCTCGACGCTGAGTGCCGCCGACAGCGGTCCGGCGGCGCAGGTGAAGGTGGCAACGGTCGAACACCTGATGTCGGCACTGGCCGGTCTGGGCATCGACAATCTGTATGTCGATGTCACCGCCGCCGAAATCCCGATCCTGGACGGCTCGGCGGGATCCTTCGTGTTCCTGATCCAGTCCGCCGGTCTGGTCGAGCAGTCGGCGCCCAAGCGCTTCATCCGGGTGCTCGAAACGGTTGAAGTTCGCGACGGCGACAAGTGGGTTCGGCTCGAGCCGCACTTTGGTTTTTCACTCGACTTCTCCATCGATTTCGGCCACCCCGCCATCGATGTCACCGGTCAGCGAGTCCATGTCGACTTCGCCGAGACGTCGTATGTGCGCGAGATCGCGCGCGCGCGCACCTTCGGGTTTGTCCAGGATGTCGAGGCGCTTCGCTCGATCGGCCTTGCGCAGGGGGGCAGTTTCGAGAACGCCATCGTCATGGACGAGTACCGGGTGCTCAATGGCGACGGACTCCGTTACGACGACGAGTTCGTCAAGCACAAGATTCTCGACGCGATCGGCGACCTGTACTGCATCGGTCATCCGATGCTCGCTGCCTACAGCGCACATAAATCGGGTCATGCCCTGAACAACCGGCTGCTGCGCGAACTGCTGGCGCGGGCCGGCGCCTGGGAGTGGGCCACCTTCAGTCAGCGCCGCGAGGCGCCCCGTCTGTTCGCGCACGACTGGCGCTACGCCTGATCGGCGCGCAGGCCCTCTGCCCGCCCTTTTCCGATGCTGGCCTTCCGTCTCCTGCTGATCCTCGCCGTGGCGGCGATTGCCATCTGCGTGGCAGGTTACCTGCTGGGCGGCGATCGCCGATATCTGCGATGGGCGGTCAAGATCCTGCAGCTTGCAGGGGCGGCGGGTCTGGTGTTCTTCGCGATCCTGATCCTCGAGCGGCTGGCCTGAGCTGCACTGAGTGGCGCGGGCTCGCCTGCCCGCAGCCCGGCCGCGGGGCGACGGCCCTCAGCGCGACCGATGCGCCTGATGACGCAGCAGATTCGCCAGGGCCTGCTTCAATCCGCCCGCCGGCGTGCGCTGTGCCAGGGCGTCGAGCTCGCTCAGGGCGGAAGGTGGTATCGGCGCGCGCGGCACCGGAATCGGCGCGGGCGGGCTGCCCGAGGCCGGTTGCGGCCGAAATCGGATTCGCTTAACCTTCCACCCCCGCGAGACGAGTTCGGCGATCAGGCTGGGCTCGAGCTGCCGCAGCTTGGCCGCCGCCGCCGCACCCGGTGTTGCCACCTTGAGGCAACCCTCGTCGTCGAGTTCCAGCGGGATCAGGCCGGGCAGGGGCGAGACCGCTGCCAGCACGGCCTGCAAGGCCACCAGCCGTTCGGCCTGCAGCGCCAGTTGTCGACAGTTCGGATCGTTGCCGAGCCAGTCGAACACCGGCCGGACGGATTCCGGGACACGCGTGGCCATGAGCGCAGCATTTCGGGGGAGTTGATTGCAGATCATTATCGTCCATCCGAGATTCAGCCGCGCCCGCACCCTGACGGTGCGTCCGGCGTGGGTGGCTTCGGGTGCGCTCGGCCTGCTGCTGCTGATGGCGGCCGGTTCAGGTCTGCTCTCGTATGTGACGCTCAAGCACGCCTTCGAGTTCCGCCTGCCGTTCGTGCAGCGCTGGGTCACCGAGTCCGCGGCACGCAATCTCGAGGGCCGTGACCAGTTCGTCCGCCAGAATCTCGATGCGCTGGCGGTCAAGCTGGGGCAGCTGCAGGCGCGGCTGGCTCATATCGACGCGATCGGCGAACGGGTGATGTCAGTGGCTGGTCTTGCGCCTGCCGAGCCGAGCCGGGCGCCGCCGGGGCAGGGTGGCGCCGAACCGGTCAACTCCCGGCCGCTGTCGTTCGGCGAACTGTCCAGCGCCATCGAGGCGCTGACCCAGGGGCTGGACAATCGCGGCGACCAGTTGGGAATGGTTGAATCCGACCTGATGCTGCGCAGCGTCATGACGCGGCTTTTGCCCAACGCCCAGCCGCTGGAGCAAGGCGCCATCGGATCGCGGTTCGGCTGGCGCATCGACCCCTTCAATGGCCGCTCGGCGATGCACGAGGGCATGGATTTCAACGCTCCCGGTGGCACCCCGATCGTCGCCGCAGGTGCCGGCATGGTGGTGTTTGCCGGCTGGCATCACAGCTATGGGCATCAGGTCGACATCGACCACGGCGCCGGTCTGGTCACCCGCTATGCGCACGCCTCGCGTCTGCTGGTGCGCGAGGGCGACATCGTGCGCCAGGGGCAGAAGGTGGCCGAGGTCGGATCGACCGGGCGCTCCACCGGCGCGCATCTGCATTTCG
>DAONCJ010000650.1:0-2723 GCA_035401985.1 Burkholderiaceae bacterium
CACCATCCGCGAGGGCGCCAGCCTCGACGAGGCGCAGGCGCTGATGCACCGCCATCGGCTCGAGCGCGTGCTGGTCACCAACGACGCCTTCGAACTGAAGGGCCTGGTCACCGTCAAAGACATCCTCAAGGCCACCGAGCACCCGAACGCCGCCAAGGACCGCCAGGGCAAGCTGCGCGTCGGCGCCGCCGTGGGCGTGGGCGGCGACAGCGAAGAGCGGGTCGAACTGCTCGTTCGGGCCGGCGTCGATGTGCTGATCGTCGACACCGCGCACGGTCACAGCAAGGGCGTGATCGACCGCATCCGCGAGATCAAGCGGCAGCATCCGCAGGTCGATGTGATCGGCGGCAACATCGCCACGGCCGAAGCCGCACGTGCGCTGGTCGATGCCGGCGCCGATGGCGTCAAGGTCGGCATCGGTCCCGGTTCCATCTGCACCACCCGCATCGTGGCGGGCGTGGGCGTGCCGCAAATCTCCGCGATCAGCGATGTGTCCACCGCATTGGCCGGCACCGGCGTGCCGATGATCGCCGACGGCGGCGTGCGTTATTCCGGCGACGTGGCCAAGGCCATCGCCGCCGGCGCCAACACCGTGATGATGGGCTCGATGTTCGCCGGCACCGAAGAGGCGCCGGGCGAGGTCATCCTGCTGCACGGCCGCTCGTACAAGAGCTACCGCGGCATGGGTTCGCTGGGCGCCATGCAGGATGGCGCGGCCGACCGCTATTTCCAGGATCCCGAGTCCAACTCCGACAAGCTGGTGCCCGAGGGAATCGAAGGTCGCGTGCCGTACAAGGGCTCGGTGGTGGCCATCGTGTATCAGCTCTGCGGCGGCCTGCGGGCCAGCATGGGCTATTGCGGCTGCGCCGACATCGAGCAGATGCGCACGCGCCCGCAGTTCGTCGAGATCAGCTCGGCGGGCATGCGCGAGTCGCATGTTCACGATGTGCAGATCACCCAGGAAGCACCGAACTACCACATCGACTGATCGCGGACGGCCGGGGCCAGGTGCCCGGGCCGATCCCTGTCCCGCCGGCGGATCGCCGGCTTTTGTTTTTTCAGCGGCGCTTTCATGCACGACAAGATCCTGATCATCGACTTCGGTTCCCAGGTCACCCAGCTGATCGCGCGGCGCGTGCGCGAGTCGCACGTTTACTGCGAAATCCACGCTTACGACGAGGCCGACGCCACGCTGGCGGCCTGGCGGGCCGAAGGCTCGCTGAAGGGCATCATCCTGTCCGGCGGCCCGAACTCGGTGCTCGAGGACGGCTCGCCCCGGGCCTCGAACGCGGTCTTCGAGGCCGGCGTGCCGATCCTGGGCACGTGCTATGGCATGCAGCTGATGGCCCAGCAGCTCGGCGGCCAGGTGGAACTCGGCACGGTGCGCGAGTTCGGCCACGCGCTGGTGCGCGCCCGCGGACACACGCGCCTGCTCGATGGCATCGAGGATCAGCGCAATGCCGAAGGCCACGGCCTGCTCGACGTCTGGATGAGCCATGGCGACAAGGTCGTGCGCATGCCCGAAGGTTTCAAGCTGATGGCCTCGACCGCCAGCTGCCCGATCGCGGCCATGGCCGACGAGTCGCGCCACTGGTACGGCGTGCAGTGGCACAGCGAAGTCACGCACACTCGGCAGGGCAGGGCCATCCTGCAGCGCTTCGTCGTGGACATCTGCGGCGCGCACGGCGACTGGACGATGCCCGGCTTCGCCGACGAGGCGGTCGCGCGGATTCGTGCGCAGGTCGGCACCGATCACGTCATCCTCGGGCTGTCGGGCGGCGTCGATTCGTCAGTGGCCGCGGCGCTCATCCATCGCGCGATCGGGCCGCAGCTTACCTGCGTGTTCGTCGATCACGGCCTGCTGCGCCTGAACGAGGCCGAGCAGGTGATGAGCACCTTCGCTCAGCACCTGGGCGTGCACGTCATCCATGTGAACGCGGCGCCCGCCTTCATGGGCAAGCTGGCCGGTGTCAGCGATCCCGAGGCCAAGCGCAAGATCATCGGCGGCGAATTTGTCGAGGTGTTCCAGCAGGAGTCCGACAAGCTGACCGATGCGCGCTGGCTGGCCCAGGGCACGATCTATCCGGATGTCATCGAGTCGGCGGGCGCCAAGAAGAAGGCCCACACCATCAAGTCGCACCACAATGTCGGCGGGCTGCCCGCGTCGATGAAGCTCAAGCTGCTCGAGCCGCTGCGCGACCTGTTCAAGGATGAGGTGCGCGAGCTTGGCGTGGCGCTGGGCCTGCCGCGCGAGATGGTCTATCGCCATCCGTTCCCGGGGCCCGGTCTGGGCGTGCGCATCCTGGGCGAGGTGCGGGCCGACTACGCCAGCCTGCTGCAGCGTGCCGATGCCATCTTCATCGACGAACTGCGCGCCACGCTGGCCACCGAGCGCGACGTGGCCGCCGGTCTGGCCGCCGAGGGCGAAGCGGGCAAGAGCTGGTACGACCTCACCTCACAGGCGTTCGCCGTGTTCCTGCCGGTGCGCTCGGTCGGGGTGATGGGCGACGGCCGCACCTACGAGCATGTGGTGGCGCTGCGCGCGGTGCAGACGCAGGACTTTATGACGGCGCACTGGGCGCACCTGCCGCATGAGCTGCTGGGGCGGGTGAGCAACCGGATCATCAACGAGGTGCGGGGCATCAACCGGGTGGTTTACGACATCTCGGGCAAGCCGCCGGCGACGATCGAGTGGGAATGATTCGGCGTCTTTCGGGGACTAT
>DAONCJ010000651.1:0-2719 GCA_035401985.1 Burkholderiaceae bacterium
CTGCGGCCATCTGGGCTTTTGTCATCTCGCGGGTCGATGCCGAGCGGGCCGATGCGCTGGCGAACGAGACCGTCAAGAATTCGAACCTCGCGGCCTCGCACGAAGAGCGCGTTTCTCGTTCGCTTCAGGTATTCGACCTGATCCTGCTGGGTCTGCGCGACGACTATGCGATTCAGGGCACGATCCGCGACCTGAATGCCCGGTTGGCCGCAAGACGGGTGGATCGCGGGTATGTCGGCGTCGTTTCGCTTCTGGGCGCGCGCGGCGAGGTGATCGCCACCACCGCCGACGGCATGACCAGCAACTTCGCGGACCGCGAATATTTCAAGGCGCACGCGGCCGACCCCACCGATCGGCTGCTGATCGGCAAGCCGATCAAGGGACGTTTCACTGGCAAGTGGCTGATTTCTCTCACGAGGCGTCTGAACAATCCGGACGGTAGCTTTGCCGGTGTGGCGTTCATGGCGCTGGATCCCGCGTTCTTTGCAACCGACTATCTGAATACCGACATGGGGCCGAGCGCCGCGATGGCCCTGATCGGCCTGGATGGCATCACCCGGGTGCGGCGCAACAGCGGCAAGGTCAGCTTCGGTGAAGACATCCGGGCCTCGCAGCTCTTCAAGGAAATTCCGAAGGCACGGACCGGCCACTACATCGGTGTAGCCGCCTCCGACGGCCAGTTGCGAGCGGCCAGCTACAAGGTCCTGCCTGAACATGCGCTGGTGGTGCTGGTGGCCTCGTCGATGACCGACATCTATGCCGCCATGCGTTCGCGCGAGCGCCTGCTCTATGGCGCCGCGGCCCTGAGCAGCCTGCTGGTGCTGGCTTTGTCGGCGGTGCTCGGTGCGACGCTCGCCGGGCAGCGGCGATTCATCGGGGCACTGACGGCCAGCGAGCGCCGGTACCGGCTGCTGTTCGAGAACAGTGCCGATGCCATTCTCAGGGTAAGCGCCGACGGTGCGGTCAGGGCAGCGAACCCGGCGGCCTGCCAGCTGTTTGCGATGGACAGTGAACGGCTGGCCCATGCAACGGTCGCAGCGCTGATCGACCCGGCCGACGGTCGCTGGGAAGTTCTTGAGCGCGCAGGTCGTGCCGGCGGGCGCGCCGCCGGACAGCTGACGATGCTGCGGGGCGATGGTTCCCGCTTTCATGCCGACGTGCGCCTTAACGCGTATGCCGACGAAGCCGGTCAGCTGCCCCGGGCGGACGGCGGCGCCGCCGATGCAGGGCAGGGCGAGGCACTGAGCATCATCGTGCGCGATGTATCGCAGAGCGTCGCCGCGCAGCAGGATCGCCAGCGTCTGCATGACGAACTGGAGGTCAATCGGCAGCAGCTCGAGGAGCGCGTGGCCAGCCGCACCCTCGAACTGGCGGCGGCCCGGGAGCAGGCCGAAGCGGCCAACCTCGCCAAGAGCCGGTTCCTGGCCAACATGAGCCACGAGATACGCACGCCGATGAACGCCATCCTCGGGCTCAATGCGCTGATGCGGCGGGCCACCGCACCGCCGGATCAGCTGCTCAGACTCGATCGCATCGACAGTGCGGGCCAGCACCTGATGACGATCATCAACGACATCCTCGATCTGTCAAAGATCGAGGCCGGCCGGGTGCAGCTCGAAGAGGTGAACTTTCATCTTTCCGACGTGCTGGACAACGTCGCGACGCTGGTCGGCGAGTCGGCCAGAGCCAAAGGGCTGGTGGTCGAGTGCGACGGCGGCAACGTGCCGACCTGGCTGCGGGGGGACCCGACCCGGTTGCGCCAGGCGCTGCTCAACTATGCCGGCAATGCAGTCAAGTTCACTGGGCGGGGGTCGATCGCGCTGCGCGCAAAGCTGATCGAAGCAGGCGAGTCCGAACTGCTGGTCCGGTTCAGTGTTCATGACACCGGTGTCGGGATCGACGGCGATCAGATCGGTCGCATCTTCGAGGCATTCGAGCAGGCCGATGCGTCGACCACGCGCAAGTACGGTGGAACCGGCCTCGGCCTTGCGATCACCCGCCGGCTCGCCCATCTGATGGGCGGACAGGTCGGTGTCGACAGCGAACCGGGCAAGGGCAGCCGGTTCTGGTTCTCTGCCCGCCTCCAGCGGGGTCAGCCGGTCGTCGGGGCGGTGCCCGCGGATGGCGCGATCCACGATGCCCAGGAAGTGGCCGACCGGTTGAGGCTGCTCCACAGCGGCGCGCACGTCCTGATCGTCGAGGACAACGAGATCAACCGTTTCGTCGCCCAGGAACTGCTGCGCGATCAGGGACTGCGCGCCGATGTCGCGACCGATGGCCGCGAAGCTTTCGAGATGGCCAGCGCCGTCTCGTACGATCTGGTGCTGATGGACATGCAGATGCCGAACATGGACGGGCTGGAAGCCACGCGCGCCATCCGCACCTTGCCCGACTGGCAGCACCGGCCGATCGTCGCACTGACCGCGAACGCCTTCGCCGAAGACCGGCGTGCCTGTGAAGCGGCGGGAATGAACGATTTTCTGGTCAAGCCGGTGAGTGCCCGGGAACTGTATGCCACGCTGCTGCGCTGGCTGCCGCCGGCCGGGGCAGTTGCGGTGCCGGCACCTGACTGACGCGCCCGCGGGCGAGGACACGGTCACGGGCAGGTCGGCGCCTTCTCCTACGGGCGAGCTTGATCCTGCCCGGCATAATCGTCTTCATTCGAGCCGATTCACCGGCGTGGAGAAGAGGATGCGAAAGTTCGTTGTGCCAGTTCTGC
>DAONCJ010000652.1:0-2717 GCA_035401985.1 Burkholderiaceae bacterium
CGCCATTGCCGGCGCCGATGCCGACGATCCGACCGCACTGCAGGTGCCGGTGCCCGATTACCTTGCGGGCGACGCGCGGCAGCTGGCGGGCCTGCGGGTGGGCATCGACGAAGCGTATGTGTCGAAGGATGTGGATGCCGAGGTCGCCGATGCCGTCTATGCGGCGATGCGGGTGCTGGTCGCGCTGGGCGCCACGCCGGTGACGGTGTCCATGCCGGACGTCAACCCGGTGGTCGACGCCTGGGTGCCCCACTGCGGCGTCGAAGCGGCGCTGGCCCATGAGGCCACCTTCCCGGCGCGGCGCGACGAGTACGGCCCGATGCTGGCCGACCTGCTCGATGTCGGTCGCGGTCTGTCGGCGCTCGACTACCAGCGCCTGCTGCTGCTGCGCGCCGACTTCACGGGCCGACTGAACGCGATGATGCAGCCGATCGATCTGCTGCTGACTCCGGTCATCCCGTTCGGCGTGCCCACCCTTTCGCAACTCGCCGAACTGCGGGCCCAGCCCGGTTACCGGCTGCGCCTGTCGCGCTACACCGCGCCCTTCGACATGTCGGGCCATCCCACCATCACGCTCCCCGCTGGCATGGGGCACAACCATCTGCCGCTGGGCGTGCAGCTCGTGGCCGGCCATCTGCGCGAGGAGCTCCTGATCCGCGCCGGTCGCGCCTTCCAGAACAGCACCGACTGGCACACGCGCCGCCCGCCGGTTTCCTGAGGCCATGACCGCCATGACGACTCCGAGTTCCCGCCTGCCCGACGACTTCCTCACGGTCCGGCCCGACTGGCTGGCCTTGCATCACGAGGCGGCGATCGCGCCCGAACTGCCGATCATCGACCCGCACCACCACCTGTGGGGACACGCCGGCAATCCCTATTACCTTCCCGAGCTGCTGGCCGACACCGGCACCGGCCATCGGATCGAGGCCACGGTGTTCGTCGAATGCCGCGCCATGTACCGCGCGGACGGCCCGGTGGAGGCCAAGTCGCTGGGCGAGACCGAGTTCGTCAACGGCGTCGCGGCGATGAGCGCCAGCGGCCAGTTCGGCGAGACCCGGGCCTGCGCCGCGATCGTCGGCAATGTCGATCTGCGCTGGGGCCAGCGCGCGCAGGCCGCGCTCGAGGCACACATCGCCGTGGCCGGCGGGCGCTTTCGCGGCATCCGCAACGGGTCGGCCTGGGACGCCTCGGGCATCCGCGCGACCAGCGCCAATCCGCCTCCCGGACTGCTGCTCGACCCCGAATTCCGTGTCGGCTTCGCAAGCCTCGCAAAGTTGGGGCTTAGCTTCGACGGCTGGCTGGTGCAAAGCCAGCATGCCGACTTCGTCGATCTGGCCCGCGCATTTCCCGACACCACCCTGGTGCTCGATCACTGCGGCGGCCCGCTGGGTGTCGGCCCCTATGCCAACCGGCGCGACGAGGTGTTCGCCGCCTGGCGCACCAGCCTGTGCGAGATCGCGCAGTGCCCCAACGTGCACGTCAAGCTGGGCGGTCTGGGCATGCACACGTTGGGCTTCGATTTTCCGCGTCAGCCGCGTCCCCCGACGTCCGAAGCGCTGGCCAAGGCCTGGGCGCCTTACATCGAGACCTGCATCGAGGCCTTCGGGCCGCAGCGTGCGATGTTCGAGAGCAACTTCCCGGTCGACAAGGGCACCTGCAGCTACGGCGTGCTGTGGAACGCGTTCAAGCGCATCGCCGCCCGGTATTCGGATGACGAGCAGGCCGCGCTGTTCAGCGGCACGGCCAGCCGGGTGTACCGGATCGAACGCCGGCCCGCGTCTACAGCAGCTTGAACAGCCGCGGCAGGACCAGCGTGAACCAGGGCACGGCGATCACCGCCAGCAGCCCGACACACAGCACGGCGATGAAGGGCATCATCACCCGCGACGCCCGATCGATCGAGATCTCGGCGATGCCGCTGGCAATGAACAGGCCGACACCGATCGGCGGCAGGAACAGGCCGATGCCGACGGCGGCCACGATCACGATCGCGTAGTGCACTGGGTCGATGCCGAGCTGGGTGGCCACCGGCAGCAGACTGGGCAGCAGGATCACCACCGCGGGCAGCCCCTCGACGATGGCGCCGAACACGATGAACACCAGCGCGGTGGCCAGCAGGAAGACGATCGAGCTGCCCGGGATCAGTGTCATCACGCCGATCAGCATCGAGGGCAGCTGCTGCACCGTCAGGAACCATGAGATCAGCCCGGCCGCTGACAGCAGCAGGCCGACCGAGCCCGTCACCACGCAGGACTGGATCAGGATCTCGGGCAGATCCTTCCACTTGATCTCGCGATAGACGAACAGGCCGACCACCGCGGCGTACAGCACCGCGATCACCGAGGACTCCGTCGGGGTGGTGATGCCTCCGAGGATGCCGCCGAAGATGATCGCCGGCATGCCCAGCGGCACCAGTGCGCGGCCGATGACGGCGCCCAGTTCACGCAGGCTGGGCCGCGGCGACACCGCGATACCGGCGCGTCCGGCCAGCACGTAGATGTAGCCCATCAGGGCCAGCGAAATGACCACCGCGGGGATGAAGCCGGCGGCGAACAGGGCCGCCACTGACAGTCCCGCGATCGAGCCGATCACGATCATCAGGATGCAGGGCGGCACCAGGATGCCCATCGCCGAGGCCGACGACACGATCGCCACCGACTGTTCGCGGGTGTAGCCGGCACGCACCATCGATGGAATGGTGGTCGAGGCGACCGCCG
>DAONCJ010000653.1:0-2715 GCA_035401985.1 Burkholderiaceae bacterium
GTCAAGGACGCCGGCTGGCTCGACAGGATGAAAGAGGGAAAGACGATCCGCTTTGCGGCCGAAGACATCAACGGTGCCATGACCGTGGTGCGCTTCGAGCCCGGCAAGTGACCCGGTGGTGCGCCCTGCTGACGCGGCCCTCTGATCCCTTCACTGGAAGATTTCCATGACCCCGCTCCAAATTCCCTGGCGCCTGATCGCCGCCGCTGCCTTCGCAACTCTCAGCCTCGCCGCGAGGACCCAGGAGCCACCGCCGGGTGCTGACGTGCAAACGCTGCTGACGATCGCCAGGGAGCGCAATCCGGAATATGCCAGCATGCGCGCCGAGGCACAGGCCGCGGGCGAGCGCGTGACGCCGGCCGGCGCCTTTCCCGATCCCCGGTTCCGCGTGGAACTGATGGACATCACGAAGATGGGCGAGCAGAACCCGAGCCTGTGGCCCGGCAACGTCGGCGGCACGAAGTACACGCTGACACAGGAACTGCCCTGGTTTGGCAAGCGGGACCTGAAACGGGAAATCGCGACATTCGATGCGGAGGGTGCTCAGGGCAAGGCGCAGGGCACCTGGTCCGAACTGGCCGCCAGGATCAAGATCGCCCAGGCCCAGCGCCTGTACCTGCACGGCAACCGCAAGCTGACGCTGGAGATCCTGGATCTCATGTCGCGCCTGGAAAAAATTGCGCAGGTGCGCTACGCCAACGGTCTGGCGGCGCAGCAGGACGTGATCCGGGCGCAAGTCGAACAGACCACCATGCGCAGTGAACTGGTCACGCTGGAGGCCGAAGCGCGCCAGGCCAACGCGCGCCTGAATGCCTTGCTGGCGCGGCCTGCGTCGGCGCCCCTGGCCGAGCCGGCCCTTGCACGCCCCTGGCCCGCCCCGGCACAGCTCGATTTCGCCGCGCTGGAGGAGCGCGTGCGCAGTCGCAATCCGCTCTTGTTCGCTGAAGAAGCGCGAGTCAGGTCGGCCGAGAAAGGCCGCGAGCTGGCCTACAAGAACCGCATTCCCGATTTCATGGTCGGCATCCAGCCCACGCAGTACCAGACCTCATTCAAGGAGTGGACCCTGATGCTCGAGGTGAACATCCCGCTGCAGCAGGAAACACGGCGCGCCCAGGAGCGCGAGTCCGAGGCCATGCTGGCGGCGGCGCGTTCGCGCAGGGAGGCCGTGGCCAACCAGGTGCTGTCCGATCTTTCCGAGAATCTGGCCGGCATCGATGCCGCGCGACGCATCGAAAACCTGGCGACGAGCAGCTTGCTGCCCCAGGCCGAGCTGAGCTTCAATTCCGCCCTGGCGAGCTATGAAGCCACCAAGGTGGACTTCGCCACGCTGCTCGAAGCGCAGCGCGCCATCCGCCAGGCCCGGCAAAACCAGATCAAGGCCCGGTTTGAGGGGCAGGTCCGGCAGGCTGAAATCGAAAAATTACTCGGAGAAGAGCTATGAAGCAAAGCACTGGCGTGGGCTTTGGAGTCGTCGCAGTCGCGATCATTGCCGCAGGCGGCGGCTACTGGCTGGGTCACAGAGGGAGCGCCCCAACAGCCCCAGGCGCGAGCGCAGCCATGACCGGCGCCAGCGCGCCGGCTGGCGACACCGGCAAGCAGGAAAAGAAGCTTCTCTATTACCGCAACCCGATGGGCCTGCCTGACACCTCGCCGGTCCCGAAAAAAGACCCGATGGGCATGGACTACATCGCTGTGTATGCGGGCGGCGATGAGAGCGAGCCGGCGGCGCCCGGGCAGATCCGGATCAGCACCGAGAAGGTCCAGAAGCTGGGCGTGCGCACCGAGGCCGCCCGCTCCCGCACACTGGACCGGACGGTGCGTGCCGCGGGCCGGGTCGAGCCCGACGAACGCCGCGTCTATGCGATTGCGCCGAAGTTCGAGGGCTATGTCGAGCGCCTGCTGGTCAACGTCACGGGCCAGCCAGTGCGCAAGGGCCAGCCCCTGTTCGAGGTCTACAGCCCGGAACTGGTCTCGGCCCAACGCGAGTACGCCATTGCCATGCAGGGCGTGGCCTCGCTGAAGGACGCCGGCGGGACGGCCCAGACCGGCATGCAGCAGCTCGCTGAGTCGAGCCTGCAGCGCCTGCGCAGCTGGGACATCTCCGACGAGCAGATCAAGGCACTGGCCAGCTCCGGTGAAGCGAAACGCACCCTGACCTTCCGCTCCACAGCCTCAGGGATCGTGACCGAGAAAAAGGCGGTCCAGGGCATGCGCTTCATGCCCGGCGAGGCGCTCTACCAGGTGGCGGATCTGTCTTCAGTCTGGGTGATCGCCGATGTCTTCGAGCAGGACATCGGGCTGATCAAGTCCGGCGCCACGGCGAAAATCAGGATCAACGCCTACCCCGGCAAGCCGTTCGAGGGCAAGGTGACCTATGTCTATCCGACGCTCAAGGCAGAAACCCGCACCGTGCCGGTCCGGGTGGAACTGGCCAACCCGGGCCTGCTGCTAAAGCCGGCGATGTTCGCGCAGGTCGAAGTGTCGGTATCGGCCAAAGGCTCGGTGGTCACCGTGCCGGTGTCGGCCGTCATCGACAGTGGCACGCGCCAGATCGTGCTGATCCAGCGCGGCGAAGGGCGGTTCGAGCCGCGCGAGGTCCGGCTGGGCGCGCGCAGCGACACCGACGTCGAAGTCATCGAGGGTGTGAAGGACGGCGAGCCGGTGGTGGTGGCGGCCAACTTCCTGATCGACGCCGAGAGCAATCTCAAGGCAGCG
>DAONCJ010000654.1:0-2711 GCA_035401985.1 Burkholderiaceae bacterium
CTGAACGACTTCCTCATGGAACACGCCCCGGAAGGCACGTACTTGTTCGACAATTTTGGCTGGGCCGAGACGGTGTTCACGCCGTTCTTCATGCGCTTCTGGTTTCTCGAGTACTACGAGGATTTCGAGTTGCCCCGCGAGCCGCCCTACGAGCGCGTACGCCGCTGGCGCGACGCCTGCCTCGCGCACCCGGCCGCGCAGCAGGTCAGCAAGGAAGAAATCGTCAAGCTCTATTACGACTATGCTAAGGGTGCCGGAAACGGGGCCTTGCTGCCGGGTCGTCAGCGCTCGTCCTTCGTCTTCGAGCCGGATTGGCGGGGCCGCCCGTGGCCACCGAAGGACAAGTACGGGCACAGCGCCACGGATGAAGAGCTGGGCTTGTGAGGCATCTGGCCAGGGTCTTGTTGGCACTCAATGGACGCCAGGGGAACAGGACATGGCCGCCCAGTCGGAACTCATCAACACCAACGCCGGGCCCTTCGCGATTCGTGACTTCGGCGGGCGCGGGCCGGATCTGCTCTTTGTGCACGGCACCGGTCACAACCTGGAGGTCTGGAGTCCGCTGGCGCAGGCGTTGCGTGGTTGCTTCCGGATGGTTGCGTTTGACATGCGCGGCCATGGCCAGACACCGGCACAGTCCACCGGGCCTGAGCAGTATTGGCGCGATATCGAAGTGCTGATTGCAGCGCTGGGCCTGCGCCAGCCTTTGCTGGTGGGCCATTCGACGGGGGGCTATGCAGTCTCTGCGCATGCCGCGTCCGGTGGGACGTGCGGAGGTATTGTCGTGCTGGACGGCTTCACGCTTGACGGACGAAAGACCCCAGAGGAGCTGAAAGGGTGGTACCTGCCGCGCGAACAGCTCTGGGGCCTTTTCCGGTATGGCTGGGTGGCCAGCGCCGAAGAGGTCGAGCGCTACATCGACGATGTGTGCCGCCAGGCACCGGACGACTGGCTGAACGCGGGCATTGACCTGGCCCTGGTGGCGGCGTTCACCCGGCGGTCGTTCATGGCGTGCCCCGGGGGCTTTGTGCGTCGGCCGGTGATGGACGAAATCGCGGTCGTGTCCGTCCCCGATCCGGCGGCGGCGATTTACCCGTCCATGGACCTGTACGACGCGATCACGGTGCCGGCAGGGTTTGTTCTGGCGTCCGGCGGCTTGTATGGAAACCGCGAGGCCGACCTGCAGCGCGTTGTCGCCGCCAGGCCGAACCGGCATGTCCTGAAATGCGAATGCGGCCACAACGTGCACATGCAAAACCCTGCGGAAGTGGCGGCGTTCATCCGCAGCACGTTCCTTTGACGGAACCTGCTGGTCGCTGCGGCAGCGGCTTCACAGTAGCATTCGCGAAACGATGAGGAGAAACGGATGAGCGCCTATGTGATCTTCGATGTCGAAATTCGCGACATGACGCGGTATCAGGAATTCATGAAAGGCGTGAAGCCGGCGCTCGACGCTGCGGGGGCCCGGTACCTTGCGCGTGGGGGCGCGCACCGCGTCTACGAAGGCGATTGGCAGCCCCGGCGCATCGTGGTGCTTGAATTTCCATCGCTTGCCGCGTGGGAGTCGTTTTACAACGGCCCGGTCTACCAGGGGCTGAAGGCAGTGCGCGACGAATGCAGCACGGCCCGGCTGGTGGCGGTGGAAGGCATTGATTCTTCGGAACAGCGGGGCCATTGGCGATCTTTCTGGAGAAGTGGCATGACAACGATTGCGAAAAACACCATCTGCATCTGGTACGACGGCGACGCCGAGGAGGCGGCCCGGTTCTATGCCGCGACGTTTCCGGACTCGCGTGTCGACGCGGTGCACCGCGCTCCGGCGGACTACCCGTCCGGCAAGGCCGGGGATGTGCTGACGGTGATGTTCACGGTCATGGGCATTCCCTGCATGGGGCTCAACGGCGGGCCGGCAGTCCAGCACAACATCGCCTTCTCGTTTCAGGTGGCCACCACGGACCAGATGGAGACTGACCGCTACTGGAACGCCATCATCGGCAACGGCGGGCGGGAGAACGCCTGCGGCTGGTGCCAGGACAAGTGGGGCGTGTCCTGGCAGATCACGCCGGTGGCGCTGACGGATGCCGTCACTGGCGCCGATCCCGCAGCCGCCAGGCGCGCGTTCGAGGCCATGATGACGATGGGCAAGATCGACATCGCTGCGATCGAGGCGGCGGTCCGCGGCTGAGGCGTGCGGCCCGGCCGGATGATGCCGGCCCGAGAGCCCCGCGGGACGGCCATAAGGCCAGAAGTCTGCGCCGGAATGGCATTGTCCCAGCGTGAAATGGTCATTTTCAGCTATCATTTGAGTAGTAAATGAACGACGGCGTCCCGAGAATCACCCCCGCTGCAGCCACCACCCAGGAGCCCCCACCTTGAACAAGACCGTTGAAAAGCTGAAGGAAGAGTTTCTGGCCCTGCTGCCACCAACCATCTTCTTCTTTGTTGCCCTGCACATCATCGGTCTGGTCCGGCTCCTGACGACCAAGGGCACGGGCTTGCCGGTCACGTCGTCCGCGCAGATCGCGCTGGCCGCGCTGATCATTGGCAAAGGCGTGCTGCTGGCCGACTTGTGGCCGGCGATCAATCGCTTTCCGCAGAAGCCGCTGATCTACAACATTGCCTGGAAAACCGTCATCTACTTCGCGGTGGCCAGCTTCATCCATTATCTGGAGCGGCTGTACGACTTCGGCAAGGAGGCCGGCGGCTTCGTC
>DAONCJ010000655.1:0-2708 GCA_035401985.1 Burkholderiaceae bacterium
CCTCCAACTGCCGTCTCAAGGGCGTGCTCGGAAATGCCCTAAAAGCCTACTTCGCCGAACTCGATGCCGTGACCCTGGCCGACATCGCCGGACCGCCAGCGCCGGTATCGCCGCGACCCCGTTCTGTCGGATCGCCCCGCGCGTCGGCGGCCTCCCGCGCCGCGCCGCGTCCCGTGATCCGGTTGACAGCGCTCAAGTCGTAGAGCTCCGTGAAACTTTTCCGGCGCTGCGGGCATGGCGCGTGGAGATCTGTCTGCAAGGTCTCCCGCGATACAGGCAGAATCGCGGCTTGAGTCGAAGGAGAACGCACGATGTCCACACACCCACAAGAAGATCAGAACCCCACCCGCCGGGCGCCGGTGACGGTCACCAGCCTGCTGGCCCAGCGGACCCGCGGCGAGAAGATCACGATGCTGACCTGCTATGACGCAAGTTTTTCGGCGCTGCTCGACCGCTGCGGCGTCGACGTCATGCTGGTCGGCGATTCTCTGGGCATGGTCTGTCAGGGCCAGTCCACGACCCTGCCGGTCACCGTCGCCGACATTGCGTACCACACCGCCTGCGTGGCGCGGGCCAACCGGTCGGCGCTGCTCGTGGCCGACATGCCGTTCGGGTCGTTCGAGTCGCCCGAGCAGACCTATGCGCACGCAGTGACGCTCATGCGGGCGGGCGCGCAGATGGTCAAGCTCGAGGGGGGCTCATGGCTCGTCGACACGGTGCGCTTCCTCACCGATCGTGCGGTCCCGGTCTGCGCACATCTCGGACTCACCCCGCAGTCGGTGCATCAGTTGGGCGGCTTCAAGACCCAGGGCAAGACGCTGGAGGCGGCGGCGGTGCTCAAGCGCGACGCGCTGGCGCTGCAGTCGGCCGGCGCCACGCTGCTGGTGCTGGAGGCGATCCCTGCCGGTCTGGGCAAGGAAGTGACCGAAGCACTGACGATCCCCACGATCGGCATCGGCGCCGGGCCGGACTGCTCGGGCCAGGTGCTGGTGCTGCACGACATGCTGGACGTCTTTCCGGGCCGCAAGCCGCGCTTCGTCAAGAACTTCATGGCCGGCCAGACGAGCATCCAGGGGGCGATCGATGCGTATGTCGGCGCGGTCAAGGCGGGCAGCTTCCCGGCCCCGGAACACTGCTTCTAAACGCCGGGCGCGTCGGCCAATATCGCGGCAGCGGCCGCCTGGCCGCTGCGCACGGCCGCCTCGAGTGTGGCCGGATACTCGGGCCATGCGTGGTCGCCGGCCAGCCACAGGTCCGGCCAGGGCAACGATTCGCCATCGACATCAAGCGGCCCCACCGTCGGGCGATCCGGCGTGCACCGGAAGGTGGCGCGCTTTTCGGTCACGATGCGGGCATCGGCAGGCGCGGGCAGGCCGAGCTGCTCACTGACCTGCGCCACGATGCCGGCGGTCAGCGCCGCTGCATCATCGCTGCGGCGCCCGCGCGCGCTGACCACCACCGCGGCCAGCGCCAGCCCCTGGGCGATGCCGCGCGAAAACAGCCATTGGCCGAAGGCGTTGCGTTGCGGGTCTTCGGTGAGCAGCACCGTCGCCGGCAGCCTTGGCGCCACGTCCGCAGGCCACGCCAGATAGACGGTGGCAATCGACTCGTACTCGAAGGCCCCCAGCCGGTCCAGCAGACGCTGGCCGCGCCCGGCGTCGGGCAGCGTCTGCAGCAGCCGGGCCTGCGCGTAGGGCGGCAGCGCCAGCACCACCGCCCGCGCAGCACGTTCGCCGGTGGAGGTTCGCAGCAGCCAGCCCGCATTTTCCGCGGCGGGCTGAAGCGACAGCGCGGTCGTGCGCAATTCCACTGTGGCGCCAAGACGCGCCAGCCTCACCTGCGCAGGCGCAGGCAGCACGTCGCTCAGGGTGCGCCGCGGCAGCAGGAAATCGCTGTCTCCCGCCGCGCCGCCGAGCGTGTCGCGCAGCACCCGCACGAAAGTCGCCGCGCAGGCGGCTTCGGGTGCGGTGTTCAGCGTGGCGATGCACAGCGGGTCCCAGAAGCGGGCAACCAGGGCGGTGGGCTGGCGGGCCTCGAGCAGCCATCGGGCGACCGTCAGGCCGGCGGGTGCCTTCCAGCCGCGCAGGCGGAGTCCTCCGAGGAGCCGCAACAGCGCCCAGCGCTCGGACCACGGCATGCCGCGGGCAGTGGCCAGACCGACAGCGAGATGCCAGGGCGCGGGCAGGGCAGCGCTGCGAAGGGCCAGTCCATCGACCGCCTGCAGCGCCATAGGCCGGCGCACCAGTGCGTCGTCGGCCATTCCGGCGCCCACCGCCGCCGCCAGGCAGTGGCGATACGCGCCGACCAGCAGGTGCTGTCCGTTGTCCAGATCGAGCGTCCGGCCGGCGAGGCTCAGCGCGACCCCGCGGGCCCGCCCGCCGACCTGCGGCGCGCTGTCCAGCAAGGTGACGGGAAGCCCGGCTTCGGCCAGGCGCAGGGCAGCGGCCAGGCCGGACCAGCCGGCGCCGACCACGACGACCGGAGGACGGCCATCGACCGCGTTCAAGCCCACCGGAGGACGGGCATCGACCGCGTTCAAGCGTCCTCGGGGATGCGAGGCACGCGCGCACTGACGAAGGTCCGCCAGGCCAGCCAGAACTTGCGCAGCGGTGTCAGCGAGACGCGCTGGCGCAGCACCTGGAAGCCGTCCAGTTCGATCTCGGTGAGCAGGGTCGCGTAGATGGCCGCCATGATCAGTCCGGCACGCT
>DAONCJ010000656.1:0-2708 GCA_035401985.1 Burkholderiaceae bacterium
GACCTTCAGGAAATGCACCGCCGGCGGATCGAACTCGTCGAGGATGTCGTCCAGCCGGCGCACAGGCACCTCGAAGGCATGCACTGCATGCCCCTCGCGCGCATGGCGCCGGGCCAGCCGAGGATCGGCCGTCGACAGTCCGGTGCCGACCACCTCATGCAGCCGCATCGTGCCCGCGACCGGGCCGGCGGCCACGCGCAGGTTGATGTCGCGCGGCCGGTCGGCCTGCAGGCGATCGTGCCAGTGCGCGACCGGCTCGATGTTGATGCCGCTCCAGCCCCGCTCGTAGAAGGCGCGGGTGACGGAATCGACGCGCGGGTCGTTGGCGCCGACGTCGACATAGAAGCCCGACGGCACATCGCCCAAGGCGCGTCGCAGCGTGACGTCCTCGTAGTTCTGTGCGTACGAAACCCAGGTCACTGGCGCTCGATGTCGAAGGTGGGCGGCAGCCAGGCGATGCCCTCGAAGTACGGCTGCTCGAGGTTCACCATCGTGAACAGCGCGGCCAGGTCACGCCATTCGAAGTTGTCCACCAGATGGGTGTCGGTGCTGACCAGCGCGGTCGACACCGAATACGAACCGGTGCCCAGATCGGCCTTGAAGCGGATGCGGAACGAAATCAGTTCACCCGACCGGACGTTCTCGACCGGCTGCCGGGTATGGAAGGTGTTGGTGCCGAACACCGACTGGCCCAGGCGGTCCTTGATCTGATATCCGAGCACCAGCGTGGGGATGTCAGCGAATGCGCGCACCGTGATCCGCAATTCGACCGTCTGACCCACCGGGATCATCTCGACGCGCTCACCGTCCGGACCGTGCAGCGAAATGTCCTCGACCTTTGCCTGACCGGTGCCCGAGATGGTCTGCGTGCCGGCGTCGCCGCGGTTGATGACCTCGATGCGCTGGTTCTCGCGGTCGGCCAGCATCGCGTTGTAGAAGTCCATCACCTGCGCCGGATCGGCATCGCGCAGCATCCGCCCCTTGTCGAGCAGGATGGCCCGGTCGCACAGCGTCTGCACCGCCGTCTTGTCGTGCGAGACGATCAGCAGCGTGGTGCCGGCACGCCGGAACTCGCGGATGCGCTCGAAGCTCTTGTGCTGGAAGTAGGTGTCGCCGACCGACAGGGCCTCGTCGATGATCAGCAGCTGCGGGCGCATGGCGGTGGCCAGCGCGAACGCCACCCGGACCTGCATTCCGCTGGAGTAGGTGCGCACCGGCTGGTCGAAGTATTCACCGATCTCGGCGAAATCCTCGATGCCTGGCATGGCGTCCTCGAGGAAGGCGCGGTCCAGGCCCATCAGGCTGCCCGCATGCATCACATTGCGCCGGCCGGTGAAGTCGGGGTGAAAGCCCATTCCCAGCTCGAGAATGGCGGCAATGCGTCCCGCGGCAGCCACTCGCCCTTCGGTGGGCCTCAGCGTGCCGGTCACCAGCTTGAGCAGCGTGCTCTTGCCCGCGCCGTTCTGCCCGACGATGCCCAGCGCTTCGCCGGGGTGGACGTCGAAGGACACGTCGCGCAGCACCCAGGTTTCCTCGGTCGGCTTGAAGCCGGCACCCATCAGCGCCAGCAGGCGTCGCGATTCGCTGCGATATCGGCGATAGGCCTTGCCCACGCCGGACACCGACAGGATCGGGCCGGCCGCTGCGGGTGTCATCGCACCGGCCTGCGTCACAGCTGATCCACCATGTCGGCGCCCGCGCGTCGAAACAGCAGCAGCGCAAAGCTCAGCAAGCCCAGCGTCAGCACCGCCACCCACACCAGTCCGCCCCAGTGCGGAGACTTGCCATAGACGAGCACCTGCTGGAAGGCATCGACCAGGGGAAACATCGGGTTGATCGCCAGCAGGCCGCGGAACTCCGGCGGCACCATCTGCGGCAGGTACACGATGGGACTCAACCAGAAACCGAACTGCAGCACGATCGGCACGACCTGGCCGAGGTCGCGGATGAAGACGTTGATCACCCCCAGCGCCAGGCCCAGCCCGAGAGCCAGCGCCAGCGTCATCAGGCTCAGCACCGGCAGCCATACAAGCGACCACCCCGGCCAGTGCCCCAGCAGCAGATACGACGCAAGCACCGCCAGCGCCAGCAGCAGATGGCTGATCAGCGCCACCCCGGCGACCACCAGGGGCAGACAGATGCGCGGGAAAGTGAGCTTCTTCAGCAGATTGCCGTTGTCGATGAACACGCTCAGGCAGCGATTGACAGTCTCCTGGAACAGCGACCACGCCAGGGTTCCGGCCATCAGGTACAGCGCGAATCCGTAACGGCTCTCGATGCCGGGCAGGCGCGCCGCGAGGATCGCCGACAGAACGAAGGCCAGCGTGAGGGCCTGCACCAGCGGATTGAGGATCATCCAAAGCGCACCCAGGCGACTGCGTGCGAAACGCCCGGCGAATTCGCTGACCACCGAACTGAGCACGAACTGCCGGAACCGCCATGCGGCCGCCACCATCTGGAGCATCCGGTCAGCCCACCCAGACCTGAAACTCGAAGCCGTCGGCGATCACGCCAATGACGTTCAGCTTGTTCTCGGGGGATTCGGAGAACTGCACGAGTTCCTGTGCGCGTGGGAATCCGTTGTTGAGCGCGTTCAGCCAGAAGCTGTAGCCGTCCTGGCCTCCGGCCGCAGGCTCGGGATCGCGGTGCAGGACGTTGCGGTACAGCTGCGTGACGAACTGCGCATTGGTCGGCGAGGCACCGTACAG
>DAONCJ010000657.1:0-2698 GCA_035401985.1 Burkholderiaceae bacterium
GCCGCCTGGTCGCGCGGCCTGGGCTGCGTCATCAACAGCCAGGGCATCATGCAGTCGCCGGTCGTGCGTGCCGAGGCCGGCATTCCCGATGATCAGGTGATCCAGACCTGCGTCGCGATGGGCTGGCCCGACGACACGTTTCCGGCCAATGCCGTCGTGTCGCAGCGCAAGTCGGTGGATGAAGCCGCCGTGTTCCGCGGCTTCGACGACTGAGCAGCCGGCCGACCCGCTGATTCAGCGGGTCACCAGCGGCAGGCAGCCGGTCTGCTCGAGCAGCGGCGCAAGCGTTCGACGATCGCCTTCTCCCAGGCGATCCCAGGCGTCGCGCAGCCACACCACGCACTTGCCCTGATACGGGAACGGCTGCTGCACCCAGGGCAGCCCGTCCAGGTCGAGTTCGACGCGCGACGCGCCGGCCGCCAGCGCCCGCGCGTTGGCCAGCATCACCGGCACATAAGTGCGGCCGACTTCGGCCAGCAGCGCGCGCAGCGTGTCGGGGATCGCGTCACGGCTGATCCAGCCGGCGCTCTCGTCCACCGTCAGCCCCGACAGATCGTCGACCAGATCGACCCAGGCAAACACGCGCGGCGACTGCGCCAGCGTGAGCGCCATCGGCGTGGGGTCGAAGTGGGTGAGCTGGGTGAGCTGCCCGTAGGTCGCGAAATCGCTGGCGCCGGGCCGAGCGCCCATCAGGAACGGATGGTGATGCAGATGGGCATCGAGCGCCGCCAGGAAGCGCTTGTAGCTGCCCTCGATCACCGGCGCGGTGATCGCGCTGGAACCCACCACGCCCAGCCGCGAGATCTGGCGCTGCGAGAACTGCTCCTTCATCTTTGCCATCACCTCGTCCGAGCCGGTGATGTTGCGCCAGCGCGGCAGCACCTCGCCGGCCCGCTCGATGTCGGCCGCGTAGTGCCAGCGGTAGTGGAACATCGGCTTGGTCAGCCACTCGTCGGCGTAGTCCTCGAGCAGATCATCGATAAATCCCAGCACCGGGTCAGGCGGCAGCACGGCGCGGCCCGTGTGCTCGCGCTCGAGCCGGCGGATGATCGGGGTGGAGTCGACCACCGCCTGCAGCGTGCCAGCCGCGTCGGGCAGGTAGAAGGTGGGCAGCAGCTGCACCGGCGGGACCGGCATCGCATTGGCGGCCGGACTGTTGCGGATCAGGAACCGGTAGGGCAGATGACGGTAGCGCAGCACCGCAAGCATCTTGCGGGTATACGGCGAGCCGGGCGCCCCGCTCAGCTGGATCGGTTCGATGGACATCGGGAAGCTCCTCGGGTGGGCCAGGAAATGAAGGTGCGCGTATGGTCTGCCGAGCGCAGTGCCGACACAATCGAGAGCGTCTCGAATTGACCGGGCGCGGGCTCAGAGCTGAAACGCCAGCCAGAGCACCAGCCCTTCGCCGATCGAGCGCGCGAGCCCGGGAGCATGGGCCCGATAGGGCATGGCGTCGGCCAGCCGCGCGTCGATCCACGCCGTGAACCGAACAATGTCGGCCGGATGGTAGAAGCCCACCATCAGTTCGTAGTTGAGGAACAGACTGCGGCTGTCGAGATTGACCGAGCCGACCATGGCCATGTGCTCGTCGATCACCACCGCCTTGGCGTGGACCATTGCGGGCGACAGCCACAGCCGCGCCCCCGCCGCCGCCAGTTCGCGCATCGGCCGGTTGCGCGAGATGTCGGCCAGCCTGTGATTGGAATGCGCCGGCACCAGGATGTCGACACTCACCCCGCGCCGGGCGGCGAGTGAAAGCGCCAGCAGCAGACTCTCGTCCGGCACCAGGTAGGGCGTGACCACCAAGATCCGGTTGCGCGCCCGATAGCACGAGGTGAGCAGCAGCGTGTGCACGGTGTCGTCGGCGTAGTCGGGCCCGCTGGGCAGCATCTGCGCAGCAGGGGCGCTCACCCGGCCCTGCGGCCATGCGCGCCCCGCGGGCGGGCTCACGTCGCCTCGCGAGGCGCTGCCGGCGAAGGTCCAGTCGGCATCGAACACCGCCGCGGCCTCGCCTGCGACGTCGCCCTCGAGGTCGAAGCTCAGGTCGATCCAGGGCGCACGGCCCGCCGTGCCTTCGAAGTATTCGCCGGACAGATTGCGCCCCCCGCTCCACAGACGCTGGCCGTCGGCGATCACCAGTTTGCGGTGGTTGCGCAGGTTGGTCCGCCCGCGCAGCGGCCAGCGAAACGGTGAACGCAGCGGCGGCATGAACCGCGCCACCTGCACGCCGGCGGCGAGGGCCGCGCTGAAGTCGTTGCGGCCGCCCATCCAGGTCCCCACGCCATCGATGAGCAGGCGCACCTGCACGCCCGCCCGGGCGCGACGCTCCAGATGGCCGAGAAACTCGTCGCCGAACGCATCGCGCCCGAGGATGAAGGTGCTCACGTCGAGCCGGCTGCGTGCCGAATCGACCGTTTCGAGCAGTGCGATCCGTGCGGCACGGCCATCGTCATGGACGGCGAGGCGGGTGTACTCGCGCGCCGGCGGCAGGCTCATGGCCGCGCTCAGGCGCTGCACCCAGGGGGGCACGACGTCGGCCGGCGCCTCGGCGATGAAGGTCGCAGCCGGATCACGCCGTGCCTTGGGCAGCTTGCGGGTGCCGAACAGCAGATACAGCGGCACGCCGATCTCGGGCAGCAGCACGATCATCATCACCCAGGCGACTGCCGCGGCCGGATGGCGGCGCTGGTTCAGCGCG
>DAONCJ010000658.1:0-2682 GCA_035401985.1 Burkholderiaceae bacterium
GCCACCCGAGACCAGCAGCACCTTGAGGCCGGCCAGGTGCGCCCGGTCGATCAGCGCGGCCGCGCCGGGCGTGATCTTCAGGCGCTTTTCATAGACCTCGATCAGTGCGGCCTCGGGCAGTCCGGCCAGCAGGGCCACGCGCCGGCGCAGGCTCTCGGCGTAGTCGGTGATCTCGCCGCGCATCGCCGCTTCGGTGATCGCCGCCACTTCGGCCTTGCGCCCGGCAAAGTCGGCGATCTCGTCGACGCATTCGATGTTGATGAGCGTCGAATCCATGTCGAAGGCGATCAGGCGGTAGTCGGCCAGGCGCCGGCCCGCCGGGACCAGCGCGGCGTCGATACGGTGCCGCTCGCTCAGGGCGTCGAGCGCGGCGCGATCCCAGCCTGCCGGGGCGGCGAATCGCGCGGCACACGGGCCGTGCGCCAATACCGGCGAGCCAAGTTCGGCCGCGACAGCGTCGATGAGGGTCGGGGACAGCCCCGGATGCTGGATGACGAGATTCATGAGAGGGCCTTGATCACCTCGCGGATGCGCGCCAGGCGCGAGGCGAGATCGGTGGACGCGACGGTGAGCCGCAGGCGGTCGGGACCGGCCAGCTTGGCATCCCGCCGGCTTTGGATGAAGCGGATGATCCGCTCCGGCGCAATGGGCGGATTGGGCACGAACTGGAACTGGATCGCCTCGGCGGCGGCGTCAATCCGCACGATGCCCAGCGGCTGGCTCTGGATGCGCAGCCGGTGCGTTTCGATCAGTGCACGCGCCGGATCGGGCAGCTTGCCGAAGCGGTCGATCAGTTCCTCCTGGACGGCCTCGAGCGCGTCGGGCCGCTCGCAGCTGGCCAGGCGCTTGTACAGCGTGAGCCGTTCGTGCACATCGCCGCAATAGTCGGTGGGCAGCAGGGCCGGCAGATGCAGCTTGATCTCGGTGGTCGCGCCCAGCGGCGCGGAAAGGTCGGGTTCGCGCCCCGCCTTCAGCGATTTGACCGCCTCGTTGAGCATTTCTGTGTACAGCGCGAAGCCGACCTCCTGCATCTCGCCCGACTGGTCGTCGCCGAGCACCTGACCCGCGCCGCGGATCTCGAGGTCGTGCATGGCCAGATAAAAGCCCGAGCCGAGTTCCTCCATCAGCTGGATGGCCTCCAGGCGCTTGCTCGCATCCTTGGTGATCGCCGTCTCGTCGGGGATCAGCAGGTAGGCATAGGCCTGGTGGTGTGAGCGTCCGACACGGCCGCGCAGCTGATGCAGCTGGGCCAGCCCGAACCGGTCGGCGCGGTGCATCACGATGGTATTGGCGCTGGGCACGTCGATGCCGGTCTCGATGATGGTCGTGCACAGCAGCACATTGAAGCGCTGCTGGTGGAAGTCGCGCATCACGCGCTCGAGTTCGCGCTCGGGCATCTGCCCGTGGGCCACCGCGATGCGTGCCTCGGGCACCAGCTTCTCGAGCGCCTGCTTGCGGTTCTGGATGGTGTCGACTTCGTTGTGCAGGAAGTAGACCTGCCCGCCGCGCTTGAGCTCGCGCAGCAGCGCCTCGCGCACCGTGCCCTCGGTCTCGCGGCGCACGAAGGTCTTGATTGCCAGACGCTTCTGGGGCGCTGTCGCGATCACCGAGAAATCGCGGATGCCTTCGAGGCTCATCGCCAGCGTCCGCGGGATCGGCGTGGCCGTGAGCGTGAGCACGTCGACCTCGGCGCGCAGTGCTTTCAGCGCTTCCTTCTGCTTGACGCCGAAGCGGTGCTCCTCGTCGATGATCACCAGCCCCAGGCGCGAGAACTTGACGTCGGCCGACAGCAGCTTGTGTGTGCCGATCACGATGTCGACCCGACCGTCGTTGATGCCCTCGATCGCTGTCTTGACCTCTTTGGTGGACTTGAAGCGCGACAGCTCGGCGATGCGCACCGGCCAGTTGGCGAAGCGGTCGCTGAAGGTCTGGAAGTGCTGCTCGGCCAGCAGCGTCGTGGGCGCGAGCACCGCCACCTGCTTGCTGTCGGAGACGGCGACGAAGGCCGCACGCAGCGCCACTTCGGTCTTGCCGAAACCGACGTCGCCGCAGACCAGCCGGTCCATCGGCTTGCCCGAGACCATGTCCTGCATCACGGCGTGGATGGCGCCGAGCTGGTCGGGGGTTTCCTCGAAGCCGAAGCCTTCGGCGAAGGCCTCGTAGTCCTGTGCCTTGAAGCGGAAGGCGTGGCCTTCGCGCAGCGCGCGGCGGGCATACAGGTTGAGCAGTTCGGCGGCGGCGTCGCGCGCCTGCTGGGCGGCGCGGCGACGGGCCTTTTCCCACTGCCCCGAGCCCAGCGCATGCAGGGGCGCGTCATCGGGCGAGGCGCCGCTGTAGCGGCCGATGACATGCAGCTGCGAGACCGGCACATAGAGCGTGCTGTCGCCGGCGTAGACCAGATGCAGAAACTCGGTGGGACCGTCGCCCAGGTCGAGATTGACAAGACCCTGGTAGCGGCCGATGCCGTGCTGCGCATGGACCACCGGATCGCCGATCTTGAGTTCCGAAAGGTCGCGGATGATCGCATCGACATCGCTTTGCGCTTCCCGGCGCCCGCGAGCGCCGCGCCGCGCGACCCCGGCGAAGAGCTCGGCCTCGGTGATGAGGTCGATGCCGGCCCCGGGCAGCACGAAGCCGTCATGGACCGGCCCGACGCCCAGCGCGATCTCGTGGTCGCCCTCG
>DAONCJ010000659.1:0-2680 GCA_035401985.1 Burkholderiaceae bacterium
GATGCGTCACCAGGGCGCTGATCGCCAGCCTTTCGGGGCTTTCCGGGCGCCATGGCGGCGCCTGCTGGTGGCGGACCTGGCAGGCGGCGATTCGCTGATCGAGCGTCACCGGCCGGGCGTTGGGCTCGTCGAAGGCCGGGTAGCGGCTCGCCACACCCTTCATGGCCGCGGGCTCGCCGTGGCAGTCGGCGCAGGCTTTCTGCGCCGCGCCGGCCTTGCGGCGCCACAGCGCCGCGCCCTCGAGCACGCTAAGCATCCCCGGATTGGCCGAATCGTCGCGCTGCATCGCCTGGGTCTCGGGTCGCAGGTCGAGCAGACCCGATCGTCGGCTGTCGGTGGCCTGGACAGCGCCGCAGACAAGCAGCACGGCGAGCAGGACTGCCGCGCGCCCGCGCGCCATCAGGGCTGGCTTGCGCGTGCATGTCTTGAAGACTGCCGCAAGCGCGCGTGCCGTCAAGCCTGCCGCACGCGTGCCTGCCGTCCCCCAGACCTTCATTCGACCGTCACCATGGCCCGGGCGCGCTGAGCCTCGCCACGCTCGTCGGTCCAGATGCATTCGAGCGGGCCGCTGCGGGTGGCGCGCACGAAGAACGCGAGATACGGGTTGGCGGTGATCGCCGGGTGCAGCGTGGCGCGGAACACGTCGACGCCGTCGTAGGTGCACCGGAACTGCGCGATGATGTTTCGCGGCACCGTGCCGCCGTCGGGTCCGGTGCGCAGGCCCGTCTCCATCGGATGGGCGATCAGCGCCCGGACCTCGAAGACTTCACCCGCGCGCACCCGCGGCGGCAGATTGAGCAGGGCCTGGGTCATGGACCGATCACTCCAGGCACGCGGCCAGGGCCACGACGACGTCGAGGGTGGCGATCCAGAAGCTGCCATCACTCAGTTCGGCGACCGCGCTGACCTGCTGTGAGTCGGCCATGCGCATCCGGAAGGACACCTGGGCGCGTCCCGCGGTCGGCCCCAGGAAGACTTCGATCACGCCGGGATGCGGATTCTTTTCGGTGAACACCGCGATCCGCCGCACATGCTCGCGCTCGGTCATCGGACTGGGCACGGTAACTGTGACCGGAACCGAATTGCCGTTCTCGACGATCTCCGGCAGGGTCATTTCGACCTTGCCGGACCGCGGGCTTGCGCCGCCGGTGAAGCGTGCGATCTGTGCGAGCATCCCGTCGCGGGTGGCGCCGGCCGGCGTGACCGCCAGCGAGCAGGCAAGCCCGCCCACGCGGACAAGCCAGAGCCGGCGCGCCGGAGTGTTCAACGCGGTGCTCCGGTCGCACGCGGGCTTCGCAGCGTGCTCAGGTAGGCGATCACGTCTTCGATCTCCTCCGCCGCCAGCACGGTGCGCCCCTGCCAGGCCGCGGACACCTGACGCAGATGATCGGTGCGGAAGTAGGACGGCATCAGCGATCCGGGGTTCAGCCGCAGGGGGTCGACCAGCCGCAGCCTCAGCTGCGCCGGCGTCCATCGGTCGCCGGTTTCCGTCAGGTCGGGTCCGATGTCCCCCTGAAAGGGCTCTTCAGGGATGGGCGCCCGATGGCATAGAAGGCACAAGCCGCGCTGCCGGTTGGCGACGATCGCGCGTCCGCGGACGGGATCGCCTGGACGCGCGTGCAGCGGTTGCTCGATGGCGTCGACCGCCTGAGCGCGCGCTGCCGCCGGCACGCAGGTCAGCGCGGCGCCGAGCACCAGCGCCGCGCGGGTGCCCGGCCTGCATGCCCGTGAGCCTGCCACGGTCGTCCGCATGCCGGCACTAGGCGCGACGCAGGTCGGTGTGCTTCAGCGGCAGCGTGCGCACCCGCTTGCCGGTCGCCGCGAACACCGCATTGAGGACCGCCGGTGCTGCGACGGCAATCGTCGGCTCGCCGACGCCGCCCCAGAATCCTCCGGACGGCATGACGATGGATTCCACCGCCGGCATGTCGGCCATCCGCACCACCGGGTAGGTGTCGAAATTCTGCTGCTCCATCCGGCCGTTCTTGACCGTGCACTCGCCGTACAGGGCGGCCGACAGGCCGTAGGCGAACGATCCTTCGATCTGATGGGCGATCTGCATCGGGTTCACCGCATGACCGGGATCGGTGGCGGCGACGAGCCGGTGAATCTTCAACTGGCCTTCGGAGCTGACCGACACCTCGGCCACGGCGGCCGTGAAGCTGCCGAATCCCTTGTGCTGCGCGATGCCGCGGAAAACGCCGGGCTTGGGCTTCGTGCTCCAGCCCGCCTGCCGGGCGGCCGCTTCGAGCACCGCGAGGTGCTTCGGGTGCTTTGTCATCATCTGGCGGCGGAAGTCCAGCGGATCCTGTCCCGCCGCATGGGCCAGTTCATCGATGAAGCACTCGAGATAGATCGCATTCTGGTTGTGATTGACGCCACGCCAGAAGCCGGCCGGGACCGGCGGATTGCGCATCGCATGGTCGACCAGCAGCGCCGGGAAGGTGTAGCCGATCTCGCCGTCGCCGCTTGCCGTCAGGCCCTGGAAGGTGACCATGTCGCGGCCGTCCTGCAGGTTCTGCGGAGCCACGCTGGCCAGGATCGACTGACCCGAGATGCGCATGTGCAGGCCGGTGACCTTGCCGTTGGCATCGAGCCCGGCCGTCATCTTCGCCTGCGTGACCGGGTGGAAGCGGCCGTGCAGCATGTCCTCCTCGCGCGACCAGAGCAGCTTGACCGG
>DAONCJ010000660.1:0-2668 GCA_035401985.1 Burkholderiaceae bacterium
TCAGGGTCTGCTTGGATGCGCCCGTGTCTTCCATCACGTCGTGAAGCAGCGCGGCCATCAGGGACTCGGTGTCGAGCTTCCAGCCGGCGCAGATCTTGGCGACTTCGATGGGGTGCGAGATGTAGGGCTCGCCGCTGGTGCGGAACTGCCCTAGGTGCGCATCGTCGCTGAAGCGGTAGGCCTCGCGGATGCGGCGCAGATCTTCTTGAGGGAGATACGCTTCGGCCAGCTGGGTGAGGCTGGCCAGCGTGACGATCTGGCGACCGTCGGGGGCACTGGCGAAGGCGCTGGGGGGCGGCTCTGCGTCAGCGGGCCCGGCCGCGCTGGGGCGAGCGGAACGGGCCCGGGTACCGGCAGGCTTGGCGGCGGATTGACTCGGAACTTCTGACATCGTCAATCAGGCCGCCGGCCCTCAGGTGGGCACTCGACGCAGCATCTCGATTCCGACCTTGCCGGTGGCGATCTCGCGCAGCGCTGTGACCGTGGGTTTGTCCTTGGATTCGATCTTGGGCGTGTGGCCCTGTGCAAGCATGCGTGCCCGGTACGTGGCCGCCAGCGTCAGCTCGAAGCGGTTGGGAATCTGTTTGAGGCAGTCTTCAACGGTGATGCGGGCCATGAGCAGTTCCTGCAAAGTGTTGATAAATAATAACATATTGCGGCGCAGGAAGACCGCTATTGCCGACTGACGGCGCGTCGTTCAGCCCGGCGTGCCGCGCAGCAGCTGCCGGAAAAGCTCGGGGTGCCTGGCCTGCTGCTGGGCAAACCTCAGTCCGGCGCCATCCACGATGATGAGCAGATCGGTCAGCGCGACATCAAAACTCTCGTTGATGATCACGTATTCGAAGCGGTGCGCCTGCTGCAGTTCGATCTCGGCGGCGGCCACGCGCCGCTCGATGACCTCGGACGCATCCTGTCCCCGACGGGTCAGCCGGGCCCGCAACTCGGCAACCGAAGGTGGCGCAATGAAGATCCCGACCACCGCGGGCAGCAGCCGCTGCACCTGGGTGGCGCCCTGCCAGTCGATTTCCAGCACGATGTCGCGCCCGGCTGCCACGCGCTGGGCGATCCAGTCTCGCGAGGTCGCGTAATAGTTGTCGTGCACCTGCGCCCACTCGAGAAACTCGCCGTTGTCGCGCCGGCGCATGAAGTCCTCACGCGTGACGAAATGGTAGTGGATGCCATCGGACTCGCCAGGCCGCGGCGGGCGCGTGGTGAACGACACCGACAGCTCCATCTGCGGCCGCCGCTCCAGCATCGCCTTGACCAGCGAGGTCTTGCCGGCACCCGAGGGCGCCACGATCAGGAACACGCTGCCGGATCCGGCGGCCGGGAGGGCGTCGCGCGATTCAGAGACGGCCTCGGACCTGCTGCCGGGGTTGAGGCGGGCGTCGGGCTGCGCGGGAACGGAGGAGGTCATGGGTGGCGTGGTCGACAGGCGGGTCGTGCGGTGGTCGGCAAGTCTACCGCCTGGCGAAGGCAATGCGCATCAGGCTGGCAGCGCTGGCTGCGAGGGCCGACCCGCTGGCCAGCCACAGCGCGATCACCGGACCGCTGTCGGGCCAGGCGCGGAAACTTGCCCCGGCCAAAGCTACACCGATTGCCTGACCGAGCATCCGCGACGTGGCAACGATCCCGCTGGCTCCGCCGCTGCGTTCAGGCGGTGCGCTGGTCATCAGCGCGTTGATGTTGGGCGTCTGGAACAGCGAGAACCCGGCTGCGCACAGCACCATGCGCCAGGTGATGTCCCACACCGCGGCATCGCGCGACAGCGCCGCCAGCAGGCCCATGCCCACCGCCAGGAAGGCCAGCCCGACGCCGCCCAGCACCCCCGGGGGCCAGCGGTCCGACAGTCTGCCGACCGGGACCGACAACAGCGTCAGCACGATCGGCCACGGCGACATCAGCAGTCCGGCGGCCATCTGGGACCATCCCATCACGTTCTGGAACAGGAACGGCAGCGACACGAATGCCAGTCCCTGCGTGACGAACGACAGGATCGAAGTCAGGGACGACAGCGCGAAGACCGGCAGACGGAAGAGGTCCACTGCCAGCATCGGCGCGGCATGCCCCGACTGGCGCCGCAGCAACAGCGTGCAGCAAAGGGCAGAGGCGCCCCAGAGTGCCGCCACCTGGGTCCAGGGCACGCCCTGTGCCGCCTGTCCCAGTCCGAAGGTGAACAGCGTGAAGAAGGCGGCGCTCAGCAGTGCGCAGATCGGGTCGAAGCGATGGCCGCCCAGGTTGGTGGCCGGCAGGTACCGCCTGCCCAGAAAGAATGTCGCGGCACCGAGCGGAATGGCAAGGTAGAAAAGCCAGTGCCAGGACAGCAGCGTCAGGATGGTCGAAGCCAGCGTGGGCCCGACCGCCAGCGAGAACGAAACGATGAAGGCGTACAAGCCCAGGCCGCGCCCCAGCGACTGGGGCGGGTAGACGAAGCGGACCAGCGCCGCCGTGACGCTGACAATGGCCGCGGCGCCGATGCCTTGGATTGCGCGGGCGGCCACCAGAGTCGGCATCGACTCCGCCATGCCGCAAAAGGCCAGTGCCGCTGTATACAGCAGCGCACCCGCGACGTGGACGCGGCGATGACCGATCGCTTCGCCCAGCGCCGCAAGCGGAACGACCGCGGCAACCAGGGCGAGATGGTAGGCATTGACGACCCACACGCTCG
>DAONCJ010000661.1:0-2654 GCA_035401985.1 Burkholderiaceae bacterium
CGCAGTGCCGGCCCGGCGCTCGACACCGTCGAGGCCATGGCCGACTGGGTCCTGCGCGCCAGTGCCGCGGCCGGCGCAAGGCGGGTCGCCATCGTCGGTCACAGCATGGGCTCGCTGATCGCGGTCGAAGCGGCAGGCGCCCAGCCGGCCCAGGTCAGTGCCGTCGCACTGGTCGGCACGGCCTATCCGATGAAGGTGTCCGACGCCCTGCTCCAGGCCGCCCGCGAGGACGAGCCAAAGGCCTTCGACATGATCAATCAGTGGTCGTTCAGTGGCGTCACGCATCGCCCGGGCAATCCCGGCCCGGGTTTCAGCGTCTTCAATGAAGGACGGCGGCTGATGGAGCGGCAGCCCGCCGGTGTGCTGTTCACGGATTTCAGTGCCTGCAATGCCTATGCCGGCGGCCAGGCGCGCGCGGCGCAGATCACCTGTCCGGTGCTGTTCGTGCTCGGCGACGGCGACCAGATGACGCCGCCGAAGGCGGCGCGCGTGCTCCAGCAGGCGCTGCCGGACAGCCGCACCGTGCGCCTGCCGCGCTGCGGCCACCAGCTGATGGCCGAACAGCCCGAAGGGGTGCTGAAGGCCCTGACCGGCTTTCTGGGATCGCTGCGCGAGACCGCAACGCGCTGACGAAGTTCGAGGGTCAGGCCAGCGGCGGGCGGCTGAAGGCCTGCAGCGGCCGATCCAGATCCGCCATGCTGAGCCAGACCGCACCTCCTTGCGGGGCTGCCTCAGCCAGAGCCTCCCGATTCGCCAGTGCGTCCACCGCCACCGGCAGGGCCCAGCAGTGCTCGAACAGCGCACGAAGGGTCATCGTTTCGGCGCCGGGGGCCAGCAGCCACCACTCCTGCCAGACCGGCGCATCGGCCGCCGTTGCGCCGGACCTGCGCGGGTTGCGGCGTGCCATGCCGGCGCGCGGCGATGGCGTCGCCGTGACCGCCCCGTCGAGCCGCCAGTGGCGATGCAGGTAGCCCAGCGACGACAAGCGCCGCGCACAGACATCGGCCATTTCCGGATCTTCATCGAACACATCGCGCAGCGAGCCGGCCTGCAGGGCGGACAGACCTGCGGCCCGGGCGGCCAGCAGGCCTTCGAGCACGCGCCGGCCGAGCTCGAAGCGGCGCCCCGCCGTGTCGGGCCGCGCCCGCACCAGGCCATCGCCCCACGACGCAAGACTGGCGGTCAGGGATGCGGCGACCAGCACGATCAGCCAGACCATGTACAGCCAGATAAGCAGCAGCGGCAGCGCCGCGAAGGTGCCGTACACGACCGTGTAAGTCGGCAGCCGGGCGAGCTGCAGCCCGAGCGCCCGCTTGAGTATCTCGAGAGCAATGGTCGCCAGCAGCGCACCGATCAGCGCGTCGCGCCAGCGCACCGGCGCATGCGGCACCAGCTTGTACAGCAGCGTCAGTCCGGCCGTTGAAGCCAGCCAGGGAACCAGTGCCAGCCAGATCCTTTCCGCATCGTGCAGCCGCGCGCCTCCGAATATCTCGGACACCACCAGTCCATTGATGGTCAGGGTCGCTCCGACCAGCAGCGGCCCGAGCGTGAGGAAGGTCCAGTAGAGCGTCAGCCGGCGGGCGAGCGACCGCGGCCGCTCGACGGCCCAGATGCGGTTCAGCGTGCGGTCGATGGTCAGCAGCGCGGTGAACGCGGTGGCGAAGAAGGCCAGCCCGCCGATCAGCGACAGCTGGCTGGCCTTGGCCGCGAACTGATTCAGGTAGCGCACCAGCGTTTCGGAGAAGCTGGGCAGGAACAGGTTGGCGGCGAGAAAGCGCAGCAGGGCGTCGCGCAGGCGGGCGAACATCGGCGTGGCGCCGAGCAGCGACACCGCGATGGTGAAGACCGGGACCAGTGCCAGCAGCGACAGGAAGGTCAGATACGCGGCGGTCTGGCCGAGCTGCAACCGGGCCACCCGCCGCAGGACCCTTTGCGACAGGCCGCGCAGTCGAATGACAACTGTCATCAGGGAGTCGTTCATGCGTGGCTATCATACGGCCCATGTCCGCTCCCGTTCCGGTGCCTGCCCGCCCGCGCCCTGCCCCACTTCCCGATGCCGTCCTGGTCCACGCCCGCCGCTGGGTGCTTGCGACATTCGTCGCGCTGATCGCACTGGGCGTCGCCTGGGAGTTCTGGCTGGCTCCGCTGCGTCCCGGCGGCTCACTGCTGGCGCTGAAGGTGCTGCCGCTGGTGCTGAGCGTGCCGGCGCTGCGCGCCTCGAGGCTGCGCGTCTATCAGGCCTGGAGCATGGGGATCCTGCTGTACCTGTGCGAAGGCCTGGTGCGTGCGGTCAGCGACACCGGGCTGTCGGCGCAACTCGCCATCGTCGAGACGGTGCTGGCGGCCATCGCCTTTGCGGCCCTGCTGCTCTATGCGCGCGGGCGTCGGCTGCAGGCGTCCCGCGACGCCTGAACGCCAGTGCCCGACCGCCTGATCCTGCTTTGGTCGCTGCTGCTGGAAAGCAGGCACCTGCGCCGCATCGCTGGCGCGCTGGCGGTCTTCGGGGTGATCCATGTGCTGGGCACCTGGGGCTATCTGGCGATTGCGCCAGCCGGCACGAGCGCGCTCGATGCGCTGTACATGACCTTCATCACCGTGTCGACGATCGGCTACGCCGAAGTGATCGACCTTGCCGGACATCCGGGCGGACGACT
>DAONCJ010000662.1:0-2652 GCA_035401985.1 Burkholderiaceae bacterium
GAAGATGGCGAACGAAGAGCGGTCATCGAGCGGCTCGAGCATGTACGACCAGGCCATGTTGCCGCCCGCCAGCTTCGGGCGGCCCGGCCAGCGCAGCGAGGCCAGCGCGGGCTGCGGCACGGTATCGATGCGCAGCCGCCGATCGGCATCGTGATGGAGATCGGACGGCGTGACCGGCACGCCGTTCTCGGGCGACGCCCCGCCGGTGTGCCCACGCTGAGCACCGAACCCAGGACCGCGTTGGGCCGGTAGGTCGTGATGCCCTTCAGGCCGGCACGCCAGGCCTCGAGATACAGCGCCTGGAAATCGCCATAGGGGTAGTTCTCGTCGACGTTGACGGTCTTGCTGATCGCCGAGTCGACGAAGGGCTGAACCGCCGCGCTCATGCGCATGTGATCCATGGCCGGAATCTGCATCGCCGAGACGAAGTACTCGGGCAGCGCCGAAGGATTGCCGCCCAGATGCCGGTACAGCCGATAGGCGTAGTCCTCGACCTCGTACTCGCGCCGCGTGCCGTCGGGCATGCGCTTCTTGCGCGTGTAGGTGAACGAGAAGGCCGGCTCGATGCCGCCCGACGCGTTGCCCGCGAAGGCGATCGAGATGGTGCCCGTGGGCGCCACCGACATCAGATGCGAATTGCGGATGCCGTAAGTGCGGATCTCGCGCTTCAGTTCATCGGGCAGGCGAGAGGCCGCGTGCGGCTCGGCCAGGTACTTGTCCGCGTCGAACAGCGGGAACGCACCGCGTTCACGGGCCAGGTCGATCGACGCCCCGTAGGCCGCGTCGCGCATCGTCTGCGCGAAGCGGGTGGCCATCGCCCGCCCCGCATCGGAGTCGTAGCGCAGCTTGAGCATGATCAGCGCATTGCCCAGACCGGTGAATCCGAGTCCCACCCGGCGCTTGGCCTGCGCCTCGCGGGCCTGCGCATCCAGCGGCCACAGGGTGAGATCGAGCACGTTGTCGAGCGCGCGCACGGCCAGCCGCACGACCCGCTGATAGCGGTCCCAGTCGACGCTGGGCGCCTCGCCGAATGGGTCGTTGACGAAACGCGTGAGGTTCAGCGAACCCAGGTCGCAGCATCCGTACGGCGGCAGCGCCTGCTCGCCACAGGGGTTGGTGGCGGCAATGTGCTCGCAGTAGGAGAGGTTGTTGTCGGCGTTGACCCGGTCGATGAAGATCACGCCCGGCTCGGCGTGGTTGTAGGTCGAGCGCATGATCTGTTCCCACAGGTCGCGCGCGCGGACCGTGCGGTAAACCCACAGGCCATCTTCGCGCGACACCGGAGATGTCGGCTCGAAGGGCTGGGCCGAATGCACCAGATCGAAGGCACCGTCGGTTTCGACCGCGCGCATGAACGCGTCGGTGACGGCCACCGAGGTGTTGAAGTTGGTCAGCGACCCGTCGCGCTTGGCGCCGATGAATTCCTCGACGTCCGGATGATCGATGCGCAGCACGCCCATCTGCGCACCGCGGCGCGAGCCGGCCGACTCGAGCGTCTCGCAGGACTTGTCGTAGACGCGCATGTACGACACGGGTCCCGAGGCCCGGGAATGGGTGCCCTTGACCAGCGCGCCGCGCGGCCGGATCGACGAAAAATCGTAGCCCACGCCGCCGCCGCGGCGCATGGTCTCGGCCGCCTCCTGGAGCGCCGCGTAGATGCCCGGCGTACCGTCAGGACCGTAGCCCCAGACCGCGTCACCGATCGGCTGCACGAAGCAGTTGATCAGCGTGGCCTGCAGATCGGTACCCGCCGCTGAATTGATGCGCCCGGCCGGCACGAAGCCGTTCTCGAGCGCCCACAGGTAGTCGCCCTGCCATCGCTCCTGGTCCGCGGGCAGCTCGCGTGAGGCGAAGGCACGGGCGACGCGCAGGCGGATGTCGCGCGGCGTCTGCTCGCCGTTCTTCGCGTATTTCTCGAGCAGGACGTCCATCGTGACTTCCTGGTCCGGCAGCGCGGCAGCGATGTTTTCTAGTTTCATGGCTCTTGGGCGGTGTGGGGACGGTCACTGGGCAGCGACCGGGGGCCTCGCGCGTCGACTGACGCACGTTGCGGGCGGAGGGCTCGAACGGCCGGCATTCTGAAGGTGCGATGGCAGCCGGATGAGGATCGGCCTCGAGGCTGGCCCGCCATTGTGGATTATCTGCAGGCGACTTTGCTTCGTCCGACAATCGGCTATAATCACAATCCTTGCTTGGGCGGCTAGCTCAGCGGTAGAGCACTGCCTTCACACGGCAGGGGTCACAGGTTCGAACCCTGTGCCGCCCACCAAACAGATCAGGCGCTTCCTGATTCTGTACAAGCAGGAATCCCTCTCGGTCCATCCGCCATGACACTACCCAGCATCGATGCCTGGCACGAGGTCGGCGAGTTCGAACTCGAAGATCGCCCCGGCAACACGACTGTCGTTCCGGTTTCGGTCGCCCTCAATCCGGCGGGTGGCTGGCTGGTGAAAGTGGCCGAATACGAGGCCGGCATCGAGCGCCTCGAATCGCCCGAGCAACTGGTCGACTACTTCGCCAACTATGGCGCGCCGTACCTCATCGACCTGTACAAGGGGCTGTTGGGCATCCCCGGGTTCGAAGCCGTGTGCGAGCTCACAGAACGCCGTCTGAGCGCATCTCGCTGATCGCAAAAGGCTGCCGGCGCACCGG
>DAONCJ010000663.1:0-2651 GCA_035401985.1 Burkholderiaceae bacterium
TGCACCAGCAGAGGCTGACCCTCGAACAGCAGCTTCTCGATGGGCATCGGCTGACCGGAGCCGCCGTGCTGTGCCCGCGATTGCCAGAGATCGGCCACGTGCAGGAATGCCGCACGCTCCAGACCGATGTCGATGAACGCCGACTGCATGCCGGGCAGCACCCGTGACACCTTGCCGAGGTAGACGTTGCCGGTCAGCCCGCGGGCCGCGGCACGTTCGATATGCAGTTCCTGGACGACGCCCTGCTGCACCACCGCGATGCGGGTTTCGTGCAGGGTGTGGTTGACGAGGATTTCTTCCGTCATGGGCAAGGGATCAGCTTCCGGCAGGTTGGGCGGGCCCGGATCGGGCCAGGGCCTTGAGGACCAGCCGGCTGGTCTCATGAAGGGGCAAACCCATGATACCGGAGTGACTGCCTTCGATTTTGCGCACGAATGCACCTGCAGTTCCCTGGATGCCGTAGCCGCCGGCCTTGTCGAAGGGTTCGCCGCCGGCCACGTAGGCGTCGATGTCCGCGGGGGAGAGGCGGGCGAAACTCACCCGCGACACCTGGACCACCCAGTCGGTATGGTGCGCGTCGCCCACCGCCACGGCCGTCAGGACACGGTGGGTCCGCCCCGACAGACGCGACAGCATCGAGGCGGCCTGAGCGGCATCGGCCGGCTTGCCCAGCAGCGTGCCACCCAGGGCAACCGTGGTGTCTGCCGACAGCACCGGCGCCCACGGCAGCGCCTGCCGGGTCAGCCGGGCGCGTGCCGCGTCAAGCTTGGCGAGCACGACGCGCTTGACGTAGCTGGCCGGCGCCTCGCCGGGACGGGTGGCTTCGAGCGCTTCCGCGTCTTCGTGATCCTCGGGCAGCAGCAGCCGGAAGTCGACGTGGATCTGACGCAGCAGTTCCTGGCGGCGGGGGCTCTTGGAGGCCAGATAGATGAACCGGGGGGACGGGGAGGCGGGCGCGGTCGTTGTCATGGGCGATGGTAGGGGTGGCCGTTCAACAACGACCAGGCGCGATAGATCTGCTCGGCCAGCACGATGCGCACCAGCGGGTGCGCCAGGGTGAGGCTGGACAGGCGCAGGCGTTCGGCGCACTCGCGCTTGAGAGAGGGGTCCAGACCGTCGGGGCCGCCGATGATCAGCGCCACCGAGCGGACCTCCTGGCGCCAGGCGTCCATGCGCGCCGCAAAACCGCGCGTGTCCAGATCGGTCCCCTGCTCGTCGAGCGCGACGCAGCGCGCGCCCTCAGGCAGCGCCGCGCGCAGGCGCAGCGCCTCGCGAGTCATCCACGAGGCTGGCGTGCCGGCGCCGGTTCGGGGTTCGGCCTTGATCTCGCGCCATTCGACGCGCATCTCGGCGGGCATCCGGGCGCTGTATTCGCCGACCGCCTGATCGACCCAGCCGGGCATCCGCGTGCCGACGGCAAGAATGCGGATCAGCATGCGGCGGCCGGGCGTTCAGGGCATGGGTCAGGCGACGTCGTCCGCCCGCAGCGGGCAGGGCGATGCGGCCGGCCGCGCTCAGTCAGCGCGCGTCGCGGGGGCCTTGGCCGCGCGCGGGGCGCGCGGCTTGCGGGCCGGTGCGGCCGACTTGGCGGGGCTGGAGGCCGACGGGCTGGCCGGGCGGCGGGTCGATGCCGGTTTGGACGCCGCCGGCTGCTTGTCCGATGCCTGCCGCGTTGAAGCCGATCGCGGTTTGCGCGCGGGGGCCTCGCCCTTGGTCTCGGCGCCCGCCGCCGCTGCCGCGGGTTTGCGGGCCGCAGCCCGCTTCTTGGCCGGGGCCGCCGCCGGCACTTCGTCCTCGTCGTCCAGCGGCTCGGAAGCCTTGGCATGGGACGAACCCGCCGGCGCACCGAGCTTGATGCGCACCGGCTTGGCGCCCCACAGTTCCTCGAGGTTGTAGTACGCGCGGATCGCCGGCTGCATGACGTGCACGACGATGTCGCCCAGGTCGACCAGCACCCATTCGCCGGTTTCTTCACCCTCGACAGAAATCACATGACCGCCGCTCTGCTTGACCTTGTCGCGGACATGCGATGCCATCGAGCGGGTCTGGCGGTTGGAGGTGCCGCTGACGAGAACCACCCGGTCGAAGAGGTCGGTCACGGAAGTGGTGTCGTAGACACGGATGTCCTGCCCCTTGATGTCTTCCAGGGCGTCGATGACGATGCGTTGCAGTTTTCGTAGATCCATGCGTTCAGTCGTGAGCAGAGCCACCGATTCGGGCTCCGTAGAGGTTTGCTGCTTCAATATAGTCGAGAACACCCGGCGGAACCAATTCGACCGGTCGCTCGCCACGGGATAGGGCCAGGCGCAGGGCTGTGGCAGAGACCGGCACGGGCGGCATCGAGAAGAACACGATCGAGCCGGACGGTGCGTCGGGCAGAGCCTGCGCACCATGGCTGCTGACGAGCTGCTCGACCGGTTCGGGCAGATCGGCCAGCGACACCTGCTCGCGCTGGGTGCAGGCCAGGTGCGCATGCTGGAGCAGTTCGCGCCAGCGATGCCAGGTCGCGAGGTTGCGAAGCTGATCGCTGCCCAGAATGAGAATGAGGGCGACCTCGGGGCCGAGTTCGCCCCGCAGCCCGGCCAGCGTGTCGACCGTGTAGGTCGGCCCGCTGCGTTCGACCTCGCGCGAATCGGCGCGCAGCCGCGGAT